>VXWP01000045.1:1162-19304 GCA_009835325.1 Gemmatimonadota bacterium
ACCCCATTGCCCACCGCGGTCACCAGGCCTTGATCGTTGACCGTGGCTACGTCCTTGTCGCTGCTCTGCCAGGCCACCACGGCGTCTGCCACCGGCTGCCCGTTCTCGTCCAGTACCGTGGCAGAAAGCTGAACTGTCGCACCAATAAACATCAGCGTTGCAGATGTGGGCTCGATCGAAAGCCTGGCGACTGTCTGGGCTACCCTGACGGTTACCTTTGCGCTTGCGGACCCCGACCGGGCTGTGATTACTGCATTGCCGTTCTTCACCGCTGTAACTAATCCACTGGCGCTTACGGTCACGATACCGATGTTGTCGCTTGACCAGCTCACGATAGCGCTGCTCATCACGCTATTGTTCTGATCGAAGACCCTGGCGGTAAACTGAAAAGTCCGGCCGATTGCGTTCAGTGTCGCCGATGAAGGCTCGATTTCAACTCTTGTGGCAATAGGTGTTGCCGGCGCGGGGGGCGGTTCTGGCGGCTGAGGTTTGGTTGGACTGTCCTTGCCGCATGTGGCCAGGGTGACGACCATGAGCAGACCCAGGACAAGCAACAGAGGCGAATGATTGCGGTTTCTGTCGTTCATGGAAAGAGCGGAGCCGTGAAACTGGGTACGAAGCTGTTGAATGTAGCGAATGAACCCTTGTCTTATGTTTGATAGGTAACCGGTAATTCTGAATTGAATCTACTGCCGGATTTAAACGGTGCATATGAAATATTACATATCTAGGATTTTTTAAGAATACGAAGTTAGGCGCAGTCAACTGGACGTGACGCACTGATCGATAGGTACAGGGATCGCCGAGTACCGCGGGTGACTGATGACTTGACACAGGTTGCGCTGCGTTTACCATGTTGTAAAACAGTGGATCAGGTCTTGGCAGTTCTTAAAACTTTCGGGTTGGATTCGGCGGACCAAGTGCACTGATGAAAAGGTACCCATGCTCCAGAACCTGACGCTGGGACAGTACTATCCCGGCGAGTCTTCCATTCACCGGCTGGACCCGCGCACGAAGCTGTGCGGTGCCCTGGCGCTGATGGCGGCACTGATCTGGATAAAGACCCTGCCGCTGTTTTTTTTCATGCTGGCCGTGGTCGCGGTACTGGTGCGGGTCTCCGGCGTTCCGCTCCACCTGCCGCTGAACAACCTGAAGGCCTTCCGGGTCATTCTGATCATTACCTTCGCGGCGCATGCGTGCTTCACGCCGGGAGAAGCCGTGATCATCGCGGGATACACCGTGCCGGGACCCACCTGGGAGGGGATGTTCCAGGGGGCGGTGTTCAGCATGCGCCTGGTGGTCATCATGCTGATCGCGGCGCTGTTGATGCTGACCACGGCACCGCTGGACGTCTCGGACGGCATCGAGCGACTGCTCAAACCCCTGGAACGGTTCGGACTGCCCGCCCATGAACTGGCTATGATGATGGTCATCGCCCTGCGATTCATCCCGACACTGGTGGAGGAGGCGGACCGACTGCAGAAGGCCCAGGCCGCTCGGGGCGCGGACTTCACTGGCAATCCGATCCGGCGCGTTCGGAAAATGACCGCGCTGCTGGTGCCCCTCATGCTCTCGGCCTTCCGGCGAGCCGAGGAACTGGCCGTCGCCATGGAATCCCGCTGCTACCGGGGCGGCGCCGGGCGCACCCAGTTCCGCGTCATGGCCCTGGCCCGGAACGACTTCGTGGCCATCGCGGCCGTGACGGTCCTACTCGTTCTCGGCGCGGCCGCCAACAGCATCGGCCCCGTCGACCATCTGTTCTGACCCGCGCTTAACCTCGCCATTCCGCCAGAATCCGCCATGCGCACCCTGGTCCTCACGATCGAATACGACGGCACCGACTTCCTCGGCTGGCAGCTCCAGCCCGAGGGACGAACCGTGCAGGGCGTCCTGGAGGAGGCGATGCGCACCATCCTGCGGGCCGACCTCCGGGCGACCGCGGCGGGCCGCACGGACGCCGGGGTGCACGCCACCGGCCAGGTCGTCCACTTCAGGACGGATTCGGACATGGTGGTGGACCGGCTGAAGAAGGGGCTGAACGGAGTGCTGCCGCCGGACGTGCGCGTGCTGGGGGCCACGCAGGCGCCCGATGATTTTCACGCCCGGTTCAGCGCGGTGGGACGACGGTACACCTACCGGATCATCCGACGACCGAGCGCCATGCGACGGCACCAGGCCTGGCACGTAGCTTACACGCTGAACGTGGACGCCATGCGCCGGGCCTGCGCTCCCCTGGTGGGCCGCCACGACTTCACTTCCTTCTGCCAGGCCACGTCGACGGCCAACGGCACGGTCTGCGAGGTGCGGGAACTGGAATGGATCGAGGCGGAGGACGAACTCTGCCTGAAAATCGAGGCGAACCGCTTTCTCCACCACATGGTGCGGACGATCGTGGGCACGGCCGTGGATGTCGGGCGGGGTCGATGGCCGGAGAGCGTCATGGCGGAGATGCTGGCGGCGAAAGACCGCCGTGCCGCGGGGTCCAACGCCCCGGCCCGCGGGCTCTGCCTCGAGGCGGTCCTCTATCCTTCCGAATTCGGGATCTGAGGGTCGGACTGACCACCGCCGCGGCGGTCCACATACGCGTCGATCTCGTCACATACCTTGTGCAGCACGGCGACGTCGCGCTGCTCCAGCCGCAGGCTGCGGCGCAGAACGCGGCGGATGGTGCGCAGGAAGGTCTCCTCGTTCGGCGTGGACTCAAAACCGAGCCGGAGCAGCGTCTCGTGCACGCGCCGTGTAACGCGCTCCACGGCCCGGTGATCCGCCAGGCGCACATCGGAGGGTGGCGGTACCTCTGCACTTTGGCGAAAGAGTTCGTACGCGCAGACCATGACCGACTGGGCCAGGTTGAGGGAAGGGTAGGCTGTCGCCGCGGGGATCCGGGCGATGACGTTGCAGCGTTGGAGTTCGTCGTTCAGAAGGCCGCGGTCTTCCCGCCCGAAGAGAATGCCGCAGGGCTGGCCCCGCGCCACGGCGGAAAGCTCGGCGCAGGCGTCTTCCACGGGTTGTATGGGGCTTAGCCAGATGCCGCGGGTGCGGTTGGTCGTGCCGACGACGAGGGCGAGATCATTCACCGCCTCGTCCAGCGTCGGGACGACGCGGGCGTTGTCGAGTATATCCCCGGCTCCGTGAGCCATCCAGCGGGCCTCGGCCTCGTGGCGGAATTCGACCGGATCGACCAGGACGAGACGGGAAAGCCCCATGGTCGTCATGGACCGGGCGACGGCGCCGATGTTCCCCGGTACTTTCGGTTCTACGAGAATGATGTGTATGTGCGAGAAATAGTCCGGCGCGGTACTTTCCGTTCGATCGGCCATGGGTCAGATCCGGTTCAAGTCCGGGGCCGGGTCAGGTCCGGGGCCAGCATCAGCTTCGGGACAGCGTCAGGCCCGTCCCTACTCCTTTGACTCCAGCTCCTCCACGGCGGCCTTCAGTTCGGCGATCTCCGCCTCCAGCTTCTTTTCGCGGCCGGCGATCGTGAAGAGGTACAGGAACAGCCCGACCCATATCAGCGTGTAGGCGGAAAACAGATACCAAAAGTTCTGATCCACGGTTCAAACACTCCTTTCAAACCAGCCACTCAAATTCCCACGCTGCCGGGATGCCGGTGCTCCACGCGCTCCCGCAGGGCCTCGGTCTCGTCGCGCAGCCGCTCCAGCGCCATCCGCCGGCTCATGAGGTAGAAGAACAGGAGGGTGAAGACGACCGCCGACACGCCCAGCGCGATGCGCATGTTCACTTCCATGCCCGCGCCGAGGCCTTCCTCCGTCATGACCAGTGAGTCGGGATGCAGGCCCCGCCACCAAAGGGTCGCGAAGTGGATGAAGGGGATGTCGATGGTACCGAGGATGCCCAGCACGGCGAGGAATGTCTTCACCTGCGGCAGGTCGTCGCCGTAGACGCGCAGCATCAGGTAGGCGACGTAGATGAGCCAGAGGATCATGGAAAAGGTAAGCCGGGGGTCCCACGTCCACCACGTGCCCCACACCGGCTTGCCCCAGATCGGTCCGGTAATCATGACGAAGCAGCAGAAGACGAACCCGACCTCCGCGGCGCTGTAGGCCACGATGTCCCACTTTCGCTCCCGCAGCCACAGGTAGATGACGCTGGAAACGCCCACCAGCACGAAGGCGAACTCCGCGATCCAGGCGGAAGCGACGTGAAAATACATGATCCGCTGCACGTCCCCCATGACGCGCTCCCGGGGCGCCCAGATCAGCGACAGGTACAGTGTGGCGACCAGGCCCACGAGGCAGATGAGGCCGAAGGGTGTGATGCGCAGGCGGGCGGCTATGCCGGCCATATTCATTCCTCCACGATGTACTCGAACAGCATGACGGACGCGACCAGGAAGACGACCGTGAACACTGAAAGCAGCCTGATCCAGTTTGTCATGTCCTGCCAGTCCCCGCCCTCGAAAGTGGTCCGTGTCGTTTCCACCAGCGCGATCAGCACCGGCGAGGCGACGGGCAGCAGCAGGACCGGCAGCATAACGTCCCGCATGCGCGTGTTGACGGCCACGGCCGCGAACAGGGTGGCGACGGACGAGAATCCGACGGTTCCCAGAAAGAAGATCACCAACAGTTTAGACAGATACGGCAGGATTGTCATGTTGAAAAACAGGACGAAGAGTGGAAGCACCGCCAGCTGGACCAGGCCGATGAGCGTGACGTTGCCCAGCAGCTTGCCCAGGAAGATGGATCCCCGGTCGATGGGCGCGAGGAGCAGTCCTTCGAAGGTGCCTCGGTCTTTTTCCGGTGAAAAGGACCGGCTGGCGCTCAGCATGCCCGCGAAGGCGAAGGCCACCCAGATCATGCCGGGCGCCACGCGTTGCAACACGTCCGCCCCCGCGTTGAAGGCGAAGTTGAAGATGATCACGACGATCAGCGAGAAGACGAACATGGTCACGACCCGCTCGCGGGTCCGGTATTCCACGAGCATGTCCTTGCGGTAGATCTGCCAGGACTGGGCGAGCATGGATCTCATCGTTGCGGCAACTCCTGTTACATTTCCGTATTCGGCGGACCGGGCGGACCGGGCGGACCGGGCGGCCGGGCGGGCCGGCCCTACACCACGTGATCGCGGTAGGTCTGCTCGAAATCCAAGGTCGACAACTGGCTGGCCTCGGCCTCGAACACCAGCCGTCCCTGGTTCAGGATGGCGACGCGGTCGGCGGATTCCAGTCCGCGGACCAGGTCGTGCGTCACCAGGAGGACCGTCTTGTTCCGGGCGGCCAGGACCGTCTTGAGCATGACCATAGCGTCCTGGTCCAAACCCGAGTAGGGCTCGTCGAGCAGCAAGATATCCGGATCGTGCAGCAGGGCGCGGGCCAGGGCTACCCGTTGGCGCATGCCGCGCGACAGCGTCCGTACCGGGCTCCCCGACCGGGCTTCCATGCCCACCGTGGACAGCAGTGATCCTATCCGCTCCTCGCGGTTTTCCACCCCGAAGAGCCTCCCGTAGAACCGCAAATTCTCCAGCACGGTCAGTTCGTCGTAGAGATAGGTCTGGTAGGACAGCGCGCCGATGCGCTTCCCCAGGTTCTCGTCGCGGTCCTTCGTGATTTCCTCGCCGTCCAGGAACACCTGGCCGCGGGAAGGGCGCACGAGCCCGGCGATGATGCCCAAAAGGGTCGACTTGCCCGCGCCATTGGGGCCGAACAGGGCCAGGAAGGATCCCGGCGCCACCTCCATGTCCACCCGGTGCAGGGCCCGGAAACGCCCGTAGGACTTCGTAAGTTGGCGGATGCTGATGCCAGGGGCGCCAGAAGTGCCCGGGGCACCGGCGGCACCAGCGACACCGGTGACGCCGGCGTTGCCAGCGAGGCCAGAGGCGGATCGATCAACCATCGCCGCTCCCGGGTTGGCGCAGCCGGAGCGCCCGGTCCTTGAGGCGGGCGCGGCGGGTCCTGTAGGCGTCCGGGTTCAGTCCTCCCTCCGCGAACTGGTCGTCCAGGGCGGCCAGGGCCTGGACGATCGCGGCGTATTTGCGTTCGTCCTCCGGCGAGAGATCGCTGAGCGCAGGCGGTTCGTCCGGCTGTTCGGGCCTGGCGCGGATGCCCACTACCAGCCCCGCGGCCACGATGAGCACGACGAATCCGAGCATCCCCCACTTCATGACGTCCTGCCAGGCCAGCACGCGGGGGAAGGCGACCTCCACCGACATGCCCCTGCCCACGCCCACGCGGTTCGAAAGCAGCAGGTATTCGTCGGCGGCAATCTGCTGCACGCCGTCATTGGTCAGGTTGGTGGCGGTCACCGTCTGGGTGCTCGGTGAAACAAGCACCTGGACACGTTCGACGTCATAGTCCATCTGCCGGTTGAACCGGTGATCGATGGACGCCCGGTCCACGTTGTAGGCGTAAACGATACGCGAGACCCCGGGGGGTACGGGCGCCGAGAACAGGAGACCGCGCTCGGTGTGCTGAAGCCCTTCCATCATCGGCTGCAGTCCAAAGGCGGCCGCGGGCAGGTTGTAGACGAGGCCCAGCCCCACGCCGGGCGGCGGCGCGAAGGTGAGTATGCCGCGGTTCTCCACCACGATGATTTCCGTGACATTCAGGATCTCGGGGGCGGTATCGATGACCAGGTGGACCGCGCTGTGGACCAGGGCCGTTTCATCAGTCGTGATATCGAAGACCTGGAGCAGGGTATCTATGCGGCCAGCGCCCGGTTCGAGGGTGATGAGACCGGTCAGATAGGGTACCTCCAGGTACCGGGTGGCGACCACGTAATGGGACCCGTCGGCTGCCAGTCCGGTGAATTCGTAGCGGCCGGCATCGTCGGTAACGACCCTGGCTAGGGTTTGTTCCGGGGCCTCCAGGCTGCTGCGATTCAGCAGCACGACCTCGTGTCCGGCCATCGGCAGGCCTGTCGTGCCATTCACGACCGTGAGCCCGATGCTCCCCGTTCCCTGGGCCTGCGCGGTCCGGACCGGACTGAATAGGCCGACCGCCAGAGAGACCCAGGCCACCAGGAGCGCTCCATAAACAAAAAGCCCCGAAGGGCTGGCCGGCGAGTGATACATCATGAGATCACCACTAGATCAGTTTACCTCCGCACTGGGCGCAGAACCTGGCCGATGCCGGGTTTTCAGTGCCGCAACCGGCGCAGGCGATGGTTTTCAGCGAAGCGCCGCACTCGATGCAGAATCTGGCGGACGCCTCGTTGACCGTTCGGCAAATCCTGCATACCTGGACTTGTGCGGACTGAACGGGCCGCGCGTCTCCTGCGGGCGCGTCTTCGGTGTGCACGTCTACGGCAGTCGCGTCTTCGGCGGGCGTGCCTGCAGCGGTCTCATCAACAGCCGCCTCGTCACCATCGATCTCGTCTTTGGCTTTCTTCTCTTCCGCAGCCTCGTCGTCGACGGTCGCGGTCTCGCCGGATGCCGGTTCACTGCGCTGCCGGATCTCCCGGACCGCCCGCACCGCCTCCTCGATCTGCTCCTCCACGGGCAAGTCGCTGACAGCGGTCCGGTCCAGTTCGTCCAGCACGTCCGAGGCTTCGTTCATATACTCCTGCCGGAGCGCCTCGTGATCCTCCGCGGCCAGCTTGCCCATGTTGTAGTCGATATTCAGTTCGCGGATGGAAGAAAAGATGAAATCCTTTTTCTTCATCAGGTCGTCCCGGCGGGACCCGGCGAACCTCGTGGTCCGGGGGCGGCGGGCCGACCCGTCCAGCATAGGACTGATCATGTAGGCGAGTACGCCCAGCGCGAGCAGTCCGCAGGCAATCAGAGTCATAGTCCGGACCGGCTCCTTTTATGCGCGACCCGGCTGGACCGGTACGCCGGACGGCTAGGATTGGGGAAGGGGTTCCGGCGACTGCGGCTCGGTCTGCTCATACTGGCCGTATCCCCCCTCGGCCTCGTACTTGGACGGACACTTGGCGTACAGCGTATGGGCGGTGAAGGTGCCATCCCGGCCGTATCCGCCCTCCACGACCACTTCCGAATCGTCCTTGAAAGTGTCCGGGACTACGCCGGTGTAGACGACGGGGGCCTCGACACCGCCCTCGTGGGCGACGAAACGGATGCGCATGGTGCCCACCTCATCCCGCTGGATCGACCCGTTCACGACCTTGCCGTGCAGGCGCATGTTCTCGTCGTAGGCCACGTCGCCCGTTTCCACGGCGGCCTTCAGTTCGCTCACGGTGAGGTAGTACATGGTCGCGTCGGTCGCACCGGTATAGATCAGGTAACCGATGGCGGCGATCACCAGGCCGAAGCCCACCAGGAATTTGCGCTGCTTTTTGCGCTTGCGGTCTTTCATGGCTTGCTCCTGCTGATTTTCTGAGTTGCTCGACCCCCGCAATATAGGCCAAACGGTCCGTTTCGGCAAGCACAATCTGGTCCTGCGCCTACGCCCGCGACCGCCCGTGGGCAGAGGTCTTCGGCGGCGAGATCACCGGCCCGGCGCGGGGGTAAATGTGCTTGACTATCGCCCCGGCCACGCCTACCTTACGCCGGAGTCGACGCCCTTTGGAATCACGTCCGGAGATCATGGCGCCTGCCCCGTAAACAACCGTTTTCGCGCCCCGATTCTTATTTGTCTTCAGGAGCATCATGACCGCTTTCACGTCTGCCCAGGATGTCATCCAAAGCTTCGAAGCCCAGCAGTATATCTGCGGTCCCGATCTGGCCACGCCCGTGTTCCTCATGGAGCGGCTCGAGAAGCCGCTGCTGGTCGAGGGACCGCCCGGCGTGGGGAAGACGGAGATCGCGAAGATGCTCGCCGGCGCGCTGGGCCGCCGCCTGATACGCCTGCAGTGCTACGAGGGGCTGGACGAATCCAAGGCCCTGTACGAGTGGGAATACACCAAGCAGCTGCTGTACACGCAGATGCTCAAGGACCGCATCGGCGAACTGCTGAACAGTACGGACACGCTCGGTAACGCGGTGGAGACGCTCAACCGGGAGGACAGCGCCTTCTTCTCCCGTAATTTCCTGCTGCCGCGCCCCCTCCTCGAAGCCATTCTCGCGCCGGAACCCGTCGTCCTCCTGGTCGACGAGATCGACCGGTCGGACGATGAATTCGAGAGCTTCCTCCTGGAGGTACTGAGCGATTTCCAGGTCAGCATCCCGGAACTCGGCACCCTGACTGCGGCCCAACGCCCCCTCGTGGTGCTTACGAGCAACGCCAACCGGACGCTTTCCGAGGCGCTCAGACGGCGGTGCCTGTATCTTTACATCAACTATCCCTCCCTCGAGCAGGAAGTCCGGATCGTCCTCCGCAAGACCCCCGGCATCGACAAGGAGCTGGCCAACCAGGTCGTGCGGTTCGTCCAGAAGATCAGGACGCTAAACATGCGCAAGCCCCCGAGCATCGCCGAAACGATCGACTGGGCGCTGGCGCTGGTGGTTTTGAACGCGCAGCACCTCTCGCGCGACATCCTTTCGAGCACGCTGAACGTCCTGATGAAAGACCGGGAGGACATCGAACGGATCATGCGGGACGGCTACCATGATCAAGCGGCTGGTTGAGTTCGCCAGGCTGCTCAGGCAATCCGGCGTACGCGTATCCATGGCCGAGACCCTGGACGCCGCCGAAGTCCTTCGGCACACGCAGGTCACCGAACGGCCGGCCTTCAAGGCGTCCCTGCGGGCCACCCTGGTCAAGACGCGCGAGGACATCCCGGCCTTCGACGAAGCCTTCGAACGGTTCTTCCTGGTCCAGGTGGGTGAAGACGCGGAGGAGCTCGACGATCCCTGCGGGGAAACCGAAGGGCCGCCCGACGGCCAACCCGACCTCGACGACGGGCAGGACGAGGGCGATCAGGACATCCGGCGTCTCCAGGATGAGCAGGGCGAGGCCGTGGCGGGAGAAGGGGAAGGAGACCCCGCGGACGGCGACGAGACCGAGGAACTCGAAGGCGAGCTGGAGCGGATGCTCGCCCGCGTGCAGGTGGGGGAGCAGGCGTCCGACGCGGTCACCGAGCCCGGCACGCAGCCGAACCAGCAGGCGGAGGACGTCGACCTCTACCAGGAACTGCCTCCCGGCGACGTCGAGAACCTGTACGAGGCGGTGGAGGAACTCGCCCGGAACCTGGTGACGCGCAAGTCCCTGCGTTTCAGGAAGTCGCGCCATGGCCGGGTGGACATCAAGAAGACGATCCAACGGAGTTTCCGCACGGGAAACCTGCCCTTTCACATCATCTACAAGCACCGCAAGATCAAGAAGAACGAGCTGGTCGTGTTGTGCGACGTGTCGGGATCGGTCTGGGAGGTCGCCCGGTTCTTCATCAAGCTGGTCCACGAAATGCAGAACCAGTTCAGCCGGGCCCGGAGCTTCCTCTTCGTGGACCGGATCAACGAGGTGACGGACGAGTTCGACCGCAGGCCCTTCGAAGAGATCGTCGAGAACATGAAGGACGACCACGCGCTGAATTTCTTCGGCCTGAGTGATTTCGGCAGGGCCTTCTACCAGTTCCACGACGAACACCTGCTGTCTCTCTCCCGGGACACGGTGCTCGTCATCCTGGGCGACGCGCGGACCAACTGGTTCGACCCCCAGGACTGGGTGCTGGGTGAAATCCAGGGAAGGGTCCACCAGACGATCTGGCTGAACCCCGAGCCCGTACAGTACTGGGATACCGATGATTCCGTCATGTCCAGGTACAGCCCGCACTGCGATCACGTGCTGGAATGCCGGAACCTGGCCCAGCTCCAGGATGTCGGCGAACTGATCCTCAGGGCGTGAACCCGATCGGATTGGAAAATGAAACGCGCACACCTTCTCAACCGCATCGGCGTGGTCCTTGCGGTCTGCCTGGCCTGCCTGGCCGGCGTGGCGCTGTGGACGGCCCGCGGCAGCGGAGATTCCGGCCACGACCTCTTTCTGCGCAATGATTTCACCTTCGGCCGGGTCGTGTACCAGAACTCCGGCGGATTCTACCGGGGATGGGGATGGGGGCGGTGGTCGGTGGATTTCCCGTCGGCCGACGCCAACGTAATCCGCGCCCTGCGGGCCACGACCTCCCTCAAGATCAACGAACCCCAGGCCGTGGAACTCACCGACCCCGATCTGTTCGATATTCCCTTCCTGTATATCCTGGAAGTCGGAAACCTGCAGTTCAGCCAGGAAGAAGTGGACGCCCTTCGGGAGTACCTGCTGCGTGGCGGGTTCCTGATGGTGGACGATTTCCACGGCTCGCGCCAGTGGGCGAACTGGGAATCGCAGATGAAGCGGGTGTTCCCCGAACGGGACATCGCTGAGGTCCCCTCCGGCCACGCGATATTCCACTGCTACTACGATTTCGACGAGTATCCCCTGGTGCCCGGAACCGCGGCCCTGTGGCGTGCGGGACAGTACGAGCGGGACGGCGGATTGTACGGCCACCGGCTGCGGGGCATAACCGACGATGGCGGCCGGCTCATGGTACTGATGAATTGGAACGCGGACCTGGGCGACGGCTGGGAACACGCGGCCGATCCCGGGTACCCGCGCGCGTATTCCGTGATCGCCTACCGGCTCGCTGTGAACTACGCCATCTACGCGATGACGCACTGAGTCAGGGCTTGAGATAACCGGCCGATCATCGGGATGGCCGCCGGCATGAACCGCCCTCCGCCCGGATGCCACACCCTTGACGTCAGAACCGCCATCGGACCTGGAGGCGCAGGCCCTGGTCCACGGGTTGCGGGCCTTGGTCCACGGGTTGCGGCCCCGCCGGCTCCTGCCGCCGGCCTTCCAGGTTAAGCGTGAGTCCCGCGGTCTCGTCGTGGGTCAGTTGCAGACGCGTGCCGACGCGATATCTCCGCGCCGCGCCCTCGGCCAACTCGGAACCCGCATAGGACGTAAGCAGTCCCCTGCCGAAGGCCGCGATCCCATAGCCCACTTCCGTGGCCAGGCGGCCGGACCGGGCCTGTCGGGGTGTCTGCGGCGCGATTCCAGCGGTAGTCTGCCGAGACCACAGGCCCTCCACCCCGCTCGCGACCGCACCCCAGGCCGGCACCAGGGTCAGGGACAGGCCTCGCCCCCCGGGGTCCCGGGAAACTTGAAGCCGTCCCGAAGCGCCCCATTCCCGGTAATCGCCGTCTTCGTGCGCCAGCAGACCCCTGACCGTCCCTTCCACGGTCAGGCCCCACGCCGGGTCCGCATACTGCACCCGTCCGCCCAATTCCAGGCCGAACCCGGTCTCCGCATCCCCCCGGTCATGGCGCAGGCCCAATTCGACCGTGGGTGACAGACGCCGGCCATCGGCCCATTCGAGTCCACGGGAGCCTTCCAGGATCAGCCGCAACCGGTGCGCGTCCACATCCGTGGTTGCAAGGTTCCCCTCCCGTCCGGTCACTGCGTCCGACGTGGTCCGCGTCAGCATGGCGTCGGTGCGCGTCGCCAGCTGGATCCCTCCGGCGTCCGCCGCCGGCAACACAATCCCCCGGCCGCCGAACGCTCCCATCAGCAGGTTCGCGTCGGTCCGCAGGGCCGCGTCGCCCGCCGGGGTCAAGGTCAATTCGCCACTGCCGTACCCGAACACGCCCCACACGTCCAGCCGATCATGGACGGCAAACCTCAGGTACGGATGGATACTCGTCAGCGTCTGGTCTACCCCGCCTTGGCCATTGGCGGCCAGGTCTTGTGCGGAGTAGCTCCCGTCACCGCGGCTGTGCGCTACAGCCACCCCGGTCAGCCACCGGTCCCATTCACCATCCACTCCCACGGTGCCTGTGAGCACTTCCCCGTCTACCCGCAAAGCGTCATTGCGTCCGTCGAACCAGGTCGTTGCCACCTGGCCCCATGCGGTCAGGCGCGGGGCCCGGTCCCCCGGTTCCGCTCCGTTCAGACTCACCCGGAAGTTACTATCCAGAAGAACTCGTCGAAGGTCGAAGCGGTCTCCGAACTGGAAGGTCCGGCTCTGCACCGGTCGCGGGACCGATCCGTTCGTGTCCAGCCACGGAGAATCCGGCACTGGTCGGGGGGTATCCTTTAGCGGGCCGGAGGTATCCACTGCCAGTCTCCCTCGCCCTGCCGCATAGCCCGGTCCCAAACCAAGAAACCGCACCGCTTCCAGGAGCACCTCCGAGGCGACACTTACTTCCGCCGCATTCCGGGGCACCTCCGATTGGACGCCCCCTTCCGCCGCACTTGGCTCGCCAGCGGAAGGGCCCGTCCCATGACCGGACCGGGACGCGCCCCTCCCCTTGTCGCCCAGCGGCAACCGGTAACCGCCTATGACCACTTGCGACCCCTGCCCGGGGGCTGACCGCAATCGATCACCGACCGCGTCCGTGACGTGCGAACCCACGGTCCGGCCGAAACGGGCCAGCCACGCCTGCGGCATGGGATCGCTGTTTTCGATGGTGCCCGTTGCAGTCGCATCCGCGAGGTACGCGCCGCTTGGGTTCGACAGGGTCACGGTCAGGTATTCGTTGCCCTCGTTGAGGTTGTCGTCAAGCACCGTGACACTGAAGACCTTCCCCTTTACGCCCGGTGCGAAGGTTACGGTCTCGCTCTTCGCGACGTAGTCATCGCCCGCGGTCGCACTGCCGTCGGACGTGCTGATCCGGACCGTCACGGTCTCCGAGGAGACCCGGCTCAACCTCAAGATGAAATCGAGTGTGGCGCCCGGACCCTCCTCGACCTCGGCGTCCGCCACTGACAGCCCGTGCGGACCCGGGACCGTCACCTTGACGGGGGCGGACAGCGCCTTGCCGTCCGGCGTGCAGAGGGCATGCGGAAAGTCGCACGAGTCAGAGGCCGGCAGGATTACCGTCACCGCTCCATTGCCCGTCGGCTGGACCTGGAACTGGAAGAGGTCGCGGCGCTTGTTCACCCGACGCACCATGCGCACCGTACCGCCCGCCGCTGCCAACCGCTGCGTGAGCCTGCGCTGCGCCCCCCCGGATGCCAGTACCTCGCTGAACCGCACCCGCATCGTGAACACGCTTGACCCGTCGTGCGACGACGGCGCATCTTCGAACGATGCCGTCAGCACCGCCGGTTGCGGCGGCGGTACCGGTTGCGGCGGCGGCACCGGCTGCTGGATGACGGAGCCCGGCGCGTCCAGGATCTGCAATTGCACCGTGTCGCCGGCGTTCCAGTTCAGATCGGCGTTCCACCACGTCCGCACGTGGTATCCTCCGGCATCGGCGTCCTGGAACGGAAACCGCGTCCCGTCGAGCACCAGCACCAGGTTGTTGACCTCGTAGTCCCTGAGTTCCCTGATGCCACCGAATACGATGGCCAGGATCTCGCCCTGGTCGAGTTGCAGGCGGTCCGACCATCCGGCATGGGTCAACTGCAGGTCGACGATCTCAAACTCCTTCGCCACCCCGCCGGCGTCGGTGCTGACGAACGTGTTGTTTGCCATCACGTCCGGGTCGGAACAGTCGTTGACGTTGTTGGTGCTCGCACACCCCAATGTCCTGCTGTTCCCGCTGCGGAGAAGCCCTACCGTCAGCGTCGTTTCGAGGAGTGTGCTACTCGCCTCCCGTACCGCCGCCGGCGTCGGCTCGCTCTCGAGCGGCCCCTCGGCTACGCCCCTGGCGTCTGTGAAGCTTACTTTCACCTTGATTTTCTTGCCCACGTCCGCTGCGACGGGTGTGTAGGTGCCCGACGTCGCCCCCGCGATGTCCTGGGGATTGGATATGCCGTCCCCATCCACCCGCACCCACTGCAGATCGTAGTCGTCCGGGAAGGTCCCCGGCAGGCCGCCGCTGTCCTTGATCGTGCCCAGTCCGGCCCTCAAGAGCCCGCCCACCCGGGGGAAGCCGGAGACTGACGGCTGCCCGGTGGCGGCAGTATTGAGCCTGGACAGGCGTACCCCCAACCTGGTGCCGATATCGGCCGCGCCAGCGAGGCGGGTTGCACCGGGGCCGGTGAATGGACGCAGGAGGGGCACGTCCGACAGCGAGCCACTCGGCGGTACGATGAGCGCATCAGTGAAGAACCAGAAACTGGGCGAGGATTGCGCTTCGCTGAACGGCAGGATGAGTTCGCCCGAGTACTTCTGGACGTGCAGCACCAGGTTCCTCGCCGCGTCCGCCGGCAAGGCCGGCTCGGTGATGAGCCACAACGTGTGACTCGATAGTGGAAATGCGATCAAAGACGTGATCGTGTAATTGACGCCCTCGTGGGTGAAGGTGACGTCGTCGAAGCTGCCGAAGCCCGAGCCGAATCCGACGCTCTCGATTCGGCCGAATTCATCGAAGTCGTGTCCCACCGTCAGCACGCCGCACCAGAAGGTGTCCAAGCCGCAGTTCGACACAGGCGCCGGCAGGACCAGTGAGCTTTCGCCGCTGATGCGCGTCTCCTCGGTGCCGCCATCGTCGGTGAAGGTGACCCTCACCTTCATGTGGTGGCCCTGGTCGGCCGCGGTCAGCGCGTAGCTGCCCGTGTCTGTACCGACGTTCGTCTCCGTACCGTCCTCGGTCACCCGGATCCACTGGTAGGCGTAGACGGCCCCGGTCAGCCCGTTGGCGTCCATGATGTCCGACGTCGACGCCATCAGCGTCACGCCCACCTGCGCCGCACCGATAATCGCCGGGTCTCCCGTGGCGGGGTAGTTGGGCGTGACGGTGCCCCTGATCTTGATCATCACTGACGACGAGTCGTCCTTTGTCCACGATCCGGAATCGTAGTAGTATCTTGAGTCCCCGATTAACCAGCCGGCGGCGGCTCCGCTGTCCTGGTCGTTCGACTTGGTAGATCTAATGTGGATCCCCGCTTTATTGGTGCCGGAGGAGTCGCTTATAACGACTGCATATATCGTGTTGGCAGAGAGCGTCGAGCCGGTCGGCGCCGTGAACGTGTTGACTTCGTGGTTAGTGTATGTCGATGGTTTGTCCAGAACGTACAGCAGGTCTTTCGGCCGGCGACTGCTGTGGGTTGAATAGATTCGAATCGAGATGTCCAGATCGGCGTCAATCCCCCCACTTTCGATTAAGGGCACGCCGACGCTCGTGAGCACGTACCCGGGGCCGTTGCTGCCGGTCCTGAAAGGTTGTGACACACGTCTAACGTCTCCAAGATAGTGGTCCTGGCCGGTGTTGGACACCAGCGTCCGTTCCGTCTGCGCCTGCAATTCGGGAACGAACGGCGGCGCAACGAGCGCGGCGGCCACGAGAGGCAGCAGCGCCGCCGCGGCCGTCCGGACTGTGAGTGTGCGCAGGCGGCGTCCGGTGACCACTCGCCGGAGGTGCATGTCACACCACGTGAAATCGGTCGGTGCGCTCTGGACCGACTGGCGGTCGCTGGATTTCGGTTCTTGTGTCAACAACTCGTACTTTCTTGTGTCATCGGTCGTCTTGAGTGGGATCAAAACAACCAGCCTCGGTGATTCCTACCCAAGTAGGGAACGCCGCATGGTTCAGTCGTCACGGACATGCGAAACCGGCCGCTGGGTACTCGGCCGGTGAATGCTTGTCGAAATCAGTTTTCGACGATCCGTATACCGGGTCTGCCGTTACACAGATGAAGAACGCTCTGCCCCGGACAATTCGCGCTGTCAGTCGCAGTCCTTGACTTGGTAATCAATGATATATACTATTCTGTTTGTCGAATATGTTTCGATTTAAAGTTTTCTTTGGTTCAGTATTTATCAACCAGATCTCTTCAGAACCAGTTGTTTGAGCGAGATTAAGCCCGAAACCGAAACATTCTGAAATATACGAGAATCATGCGTGATCAATTCGAGAATCAGGTGGCTGAAAAGAAGATTATCGCGTGAATTTGAGTCATGTAGTGTCCCGTACCCGCTTCGATGGTCCTCGGGCGATTCCATGGGATTTAACGTCTCGCAGTTGGCTTTATCCTGGTATGTTTGGCACAAAATCGGGAGGATGTTCAGACAATGAGCCAAGATTTACTGCGGCAAGAGATCAACGAGTTGCGCGAACGCATTTCAAAGCTTAGCGCGGCCAGCCTGCGCATCAGTGCGAGCCTGGATCTGGATACCGTCCTCCAGGAGGTGGTGGACAGGGCCCGCGAACTGACCGGCGCCCGTTACGGCGCCATCATTACGATCGACGAAACCGGGCTGTCCCAGGATTTCGTCACCTCCGGCCTCACCGACGAGGAACACCGGATAATGGCCGACTGGCCCGAAGGAGAGAGGCTCTTCGAGCACTTCCGGGACCTCCGGGGCTCGTTGCAACTGCCGGACGTGCCCGCCTACCTGCGCTCGCTCGGCTTCTCCACCGATCTGCTGCCGCCCGGGGCCGTTCACGGCCAGGGTACGTCGATGCGCTACCGCGGCCTGCACGTCGGAAATTTCTTCCTTGCCGATAAGGAAAGCGGCGAGGCGTTCACGAATGAGGACGAGGAGGTCCTGGTGCTCTTCGCCTCCCAGGCCGCAACGACCATCGCCAACGCCCGCGCCCATCGGGCCGAGCAGCGCGCCCGGGCCGATCTGGAGGCCCTGATCGAGACCTCCCCGATAGGCGTCGTGGTCTTCGATGCCGGAACCGGCCATCCTACGTGGTTCAATCGGGAGACGAGGAGGATCGTGGAGAGCCTGCGGACACCGGGCCGGCCCATTGAGGATTTGCTGGAGTTGCTGATCCTCCAGCGAGCCGACGGAAGTGAAATCGCGCTGGGCCAGGCGCCCATGTCGCAGATTTTGAGTCACACGGAGACGGTGCGGGCCGAGGAGATCGTACTCTCCGTACCCGACGGGCGCAGCGTCACGACGCTGGTCAACTCCACGCCGATCCGCTCGGAAGATGGCGCAGTCGTGTCCGTGGTGGTTACCATGCAGGACATGAAGCCGCTGCAGGAACTGGACCGGATGCGGACGGAGTTCGTGGGCATGGTCAGCCATGAACTGCGCGCGCCGCTCACGTCTATCAAGGGCTCGGCCACCACCCTGCTGGAAGCTTCCCAGAGTCTCGACCCGGCGGAGATGCGCGAGTTCTACCGCATCATCCTCACGCAGGCCGACCATATGCGCGTGTTGATCAGCGACCTGCTGGATGCGGGTCGCATCGACGCGGGGACATTATCGGTGGCGCCGGAGCCCTCCGAGGCCGCCGCCCTGGTGGACGGAGGGCGGAACACGTTCCGAAGCGGCGGCGGCAGACACGAAGTCCTGATCGACCTTCCCCCCGATCTGCCCCTCGTCATGGCCGACCGGCAGCGCATTGAGCAGGTGTTGAACAACCTGCTTGCCAACGCGGCGTTGCACGCCCCGGAGTCTTCGCC
>VXWP01000045.1:19314-35763 GCA_009835325.1 Gemmatimonadota bacterium
CTTCGCCCATCCGGGTCCGCGCTGAGCGTGACGGGACGCACGTCGCGATCTCCGTCCGCGACGAAGGCAGGGGGGTGGCGCCGGACCGTCTCCCGCACATGTTTCGAAAGTATGCAAGTTTCGACGGCAACGACCGTGAGTCGGCCATCGCGGGATCGGGACTCGGCCTCGCAATTTGCAAGGGCCTGGTCGAGGCGAACGGGGGGCGCATCTGGGCCGAAAGTCCGGGCATCGGGCGCGGTACCCGCGTGACCTTTACGGTCCCGCTGGCCGAAAGTCGCGAGCCGGCGCCTCGCAAGCCGCCGGAACCCGGTCCTGTCCCGGCCGATACGCTGAACGATGGAGAAGGCCGCGAACCGATACGCATCCTTGTGCTCGACGATGACCCGCAGATGCTCCGCTATGTGCGCGACATGCTCGTGGCAGGGGGATATGACGCGGTGGTGACCGGAGACCACGCCAGTTTGCCGCGCATCATCAAGACCGAGCGACCCGATCTGGTCCTCCTGGATCTTCTGCTTACCGACACGGACGGTATCCAGCTGATGGAAAACGTGCCCGATCTGGCTGAACTGCCCGTCATCTTCATTTCAGCCAACGGCCGGGACGAGACCATCGCGAAGGCCCTCGATACCGGCGCGGCCGACTATATCGTCAAACCCTTCTCGGCTACCGAATTGCTGGCCCGCATCCGCACGGCGCTGCGCAAACGGGCCGAAACCGAGCCCTTCGTGCTGGGCGATCTCACCATCGACTACGATCAACGCCGGGTGAGCGTGGCCGACGTCCCGGTCGTCCTTACGCCCATCGAGTACGATCTGCTGCGCGCGCTTTCGCTGAACGCAGGAAGGGTGACGACCTTTGACGTCCTGATTCGTCAGATCTGGAGCACCAAGTCCTACGCCAACCCGAAGCTGGTGCGCGCCTTTGTAAAGAAGCTTCGCCGCAAGCTGGGTGACGATGCCGGCAAACCACGCTACATCATCAACGAACGCGGAGTCGGCTACCGCATGGGCAGGCCGGGAGTACCGTAGATGTTTGTTTCAGGTCGGAGAGAGGATCAGTGCGGCCGGCCTGAGGCCGGTTAAGCGGCTGCGGTCAGTTGCTTCAGCGCCGTCGTCAACACCTCGACGGAGCGCAGGTACTCGTCCAGGACGATATGCTCGTCAGGGGTATGGTCCAGGCTGGAGTCGCCGGGACCATAGGCCGCGATCGGGCATTTCCATGCGGGGCCGACGATGCACATATCGGACGTGCCCGTCTTCTTCTTGAAGATCGGCCGGCCGCCTGCCTGGCGAATGCCCCGCAACAGCGCCCGGATCAGCGGGTTGTTCTTCGAAGCGATTACGCCCGGCAGGCGCTGGTCGCACTCGATTTCGGCTGGGCCCGCCTGGTCCATTACGAATTCGTTCAGGACATCCATGTCGTAACCGGGCGGCACGCGCACCGAGAAGTACGCTTCGACGCCCTCGGTCAACCCCCGGTCAAAGGTGTGGAATCGCCGCAGCTCGAGTCGGGGAGACTCGAACTCACTTTCCGTAGTCTGTTCGGCGAGCCGGGTCTTGAGGGCGTTGTACAGCTCGATGGCCCATTCCGCCGCGCGTCGATGGTCCCCCGCGTGATGGGCATTGGGCTGTTCGAGGCGGTAGTCGAAATCCACGTGGCCCTTGTAACCGATGGTGATGCTGTCCCAGCCGCTCGGTTCGCCGATGAACACGCAGTCGGGCCGCATGCGGTCCACCAGGTGGCGGGCGCCCTTCGAGGTGGGGCATTCCTCCTCCACGGCGCCGACGACGGTGATCCGGCCGCCGGTGGTATTCTTGAGCCGGCTCGCGGCGGCGGCGAAGGCGGCCAGGGGACCCTTGGCGTCCACCGTGCCGCGGCCGTAAAGACGGCCCGATTCCTCCCGGATGGGAACGATGCCGGCCACCGTGTCGATATGCCCGACCAGGGCGATATGCGGTTCGCCGCTACCGGTCTCACCCACCGCGTTCCCGGCCTCGTCCTCGTAGGCGCGGAGACCCCGGCGCTCCATGGCGTCCACCAGGAAGGAGACGGCTTCGCCTTCCTGCGTGGAAGGACTGTAACGCTCGACCAGGCCCCGCAGCAAGGCAATGTCGTCGCGATCGCGGCTCATTTAAGCCTCCAACGATCCCAGCACCGCGCCCGTGGTCTCAACGACCTGGTCGATCTCTTCCCTGGAAATCGACAGGGGCGGAAGGAAACGCAGCACCGTGTTGCCCGCGGGCAGGGCCATCACGCCGCGTTCCATGAGTCCGCGGAGGATAGGAGTGACCCGACCCTTCATCTCGACGCCGATGATCAGGCCCATGCCCCGGATCTCCCGGACAAAAGGCGCGTCCAGCGCCGCGAGGCCGTCCCGAAAGTACGCGCCGTTCTCCCGGGCTTTCTCGACGAGTCCTTCCTCCTCCAGCACGCGTAGCGTGGCCAGGGCGGCCGCGCAGACCACCGGACTGCCGCCGAAGGTGTTGCCATGGGACATGGCGGGTACGCCCCGGACCGTTTCGGCGCAGAGCGTCGCGCCCACGGGAAGACCGCCGGCCATGGCCTTGGCCAGGCAGAGGATGTCCGGCCGCAGGCCATGGTGCTCGCACGCGAACAGGGCGCCCGTCCGCCCGAATCCGGTCTGCACTTCGTCCACGATGAACAGGGCGCCCCGATCCCGGCACAGGGCTTCCACGTGCTTAAGATACGCGCAGTCGCCGACACGAACGCCGCCCTCGCCCTGCACCACTTCCAGGATCACCGCCGCCGTCTCGTCGCCGATGGATTCCTCCATGGCGGAGGCATCGTTGTATTTCACGTGGGTGAACCCGGGCACAAGGGGTTCGAAGGGGGCGCGGTACTTGGGATTCCAGGTCGCGCTCAGGGATCCGTAGGTACGTCCGTGAAATCCGCGCTGGGCCGCGATGATGCCGGTCCGCCCCGTGGCGACACGGGCGAATTTAAACGCCGCCTCCACCGCTTCCGTACCCGAATTGCACAGGAAGAGCCGGTCCAGCCCCTCCGGGGCGGTCCGGGTCAGGGCCGTGGCCAGTTCCGCCCGCAGGTCGTTGTAGAAGGTGTCCGGACAGATCACGAGCCGCTCTACCTGCCGCGCGATCGCCTCTGTCACGGCCGGATGGCAGTGGCCTACGTTGGCCGTGCCGATCCCGCCGATGCAATCGATGTATTCCTTACCCTCCGCGTCCCAGAGGCGCGCGCCGCTGCCGCGGACGATCACCACGTCCCGCTTGGGCAGAATGCCCATCGACGCCTGGTTTTCCATGGCCTGGTAGTCAGTCATTTTCTCGCGCTCCATTTTACGATACCGATTCATCCGCCTTGCCGCGGGCCTTCTCCGTCCGGTGGGGGCGCCTGCCCGCTACCCGATCACAGTGCCCGCGCCGCACAGGGCCGCCGTGACCGGCTCGGGTATCCTGCCGTCCCCCAGGATCACCTGGCCCACGCCGACCTCCAGCGCCTCCTTCGCGCCGAGCAGCTTCTTCTTCATGCGGTCCCGGGCGTGGGTCTTGATCGCATCGTCGATTTCGTCCCGGGATATCCGGGGTATCAGTGTGTCCTCATCGTCCGCATCCTCGAGGAACCCCGGCGTGTTGGAGAGGATGACCAGCCGTTCCGCGCCGAGGGCATCGGCGATCACGGCAGCCGCGCGGTCGCCGTCAATGTTGATCACCTCGCCTTCGTAGCTGATGGCGGGGGGACTGATGACGGGCAGGTAACCCTGGTCGAGGAGCGTGGTCAGGAGCGATACGTTCGCCCTTTCGATCCGGCCGGTGTAGTCATCCCGCAGGATCTTCGTCCGGCCGTCCTCCACGATGCGGATACTGGGTTTCCGGCGGCCCTCGAGCAGGCGGCCGTCCACGCCGCTCAGCCCGACGGCGTTGACCCCGAGCTGCTGCAGCTTCTCGACGATGCGGGTGTTGCGCTTTCCGCAGTACACCATGGTGAAGATGTCCAGCGTTTCCTGATCGGTGACCCGGCTCGTGTATCCGGACGGCGACGTGACCATGCGGGGCGGTTTGCCCAGCTGCTCGGAAATCTGGTTCAATTCGTCAGACGCGCCGTGCACCAGCACCAGCGGTTCGGTCTGCCGGGCGATGTCCTCCAGGACATAATCCAGGTTGATGCCCCGGCTGCCGCCCGTCTTCACCACGATCATTGAGTATTCCCTTCTTTAACGGCGGCCACGGCCTCCGACCGGGGCACGGACGCCTGCGTGCTGTCCGCCATGCGCCGGATCATCACGACGCCGTTTTTCACCTCTTCTTCACCGATGATCAGGGTATAGGCGGCGCCGAGCCGGTCGGCCTGTCTCATCTGGGCCTTCAGGCTCCGGTCTTCCCACAGTGCCGTCGCGCCCACGCCGGCCGCGCGCAGCTCCTGCGCCAGGACCACCGCGGCGGACTTGGCTTCCGCGCCGAGATAGGCGACGAATACCCGCGGCTTCGGCACTCCGGGAGGCTCGATCCCCTCCTGCTTCATCGTGAGTATGATGCGTTCGATGCCGGAGGCGAATCCGATCGCCGGCGTCTCGGGACCGCCGACCATGCCGATCAGCCCGTCGTAGCGGCCGCCGCCGCATACCGCGTTCTGCGCCCCGATGCCCTCGGCCCAGACCTCGAACACGGTCTTCGTGTAGTAGTCGAACCCCCGCACCAGGCGATGATTGACCTCGTAGGGCCGGCCCAGGTCGTCCAGGTAGGACCTCAACCGGTCGAAGTGGGTTTTGCATTCGTCACACAGGGAATCCGCGATCCGCGGCGCTTCGTCCGCGATCGCTCGGCAGGCCTCCTTCTTGCAGTCCAGCAGCCGAAGCGGGTTCTGCTCGTAGCGGCGCGCGCAGTCGGCGCAGATCCCGTCCAGGCGGTCCGCGTACCAGGCCCGAAGCTTTTCCACGTATCCCGGACGGCACACCGGGCATCCCGTGCTGTTCACCTGGAAGGACAGGTTCTTGATGCCGACCGATTCGTAGATCTGCCAGGCGACCTGCATGACCTCGAGATCGATGGCCGGGTCCTGGCTGCCCAGCACTTCCACGTCGATCTGGTAGAACTGGCGGTACCGGCCCGCCTGGGGACGCTCGTACCGGAAGGCCGGGCCGATGGTGTAGAGCCGCAGGGGCTGGGGCCGGCCGTGCAGCTTGCGCTCGGCGTAGGCACGGCAGATCCCCGCAGTGAACTCGGGGCGCAGGGTCATGCGCTCCTCGTTGCGGTCGAGGAAGGTGTACATCTCCTTCTCGACGATGTCGGTGGATTCGCCGACGCTCCGCTCGAAGAGGCCGGTCTGCTCGAAGACCGGCACGTCGATCTGCTCGTAGCCGAAGAGTTCGCAGACCCGGCGCGTGGTCTCGGTCACGTGGCGCCAGTGGGCCTGGTCCTCGGGGAGGATGTCGTAGGTGCCTCTCGGTGCCCTGTAATTCATAATGCGTCCTGTACCGGGTGCTAGACCGGGTGGAGGCCCGGAAACTCCAGGGCCGTCCGCTCGTCCCACCCGTGCATGATGTTGAGGGCCTGCACGGCCTGTCCGGCCGCCCCCTTGACCAGGTTGTCCAGCGCGCCCATGACCACGACCCGGTCGCTGTGCTCATCGCGCTCGAACCCGATGTCGCAGTAATTGGTGCCCGCGAGGAACTTCGGATCGGGATAGCGAAACACGCCGGTGCGCTCTTTGATTATGCGGATGAAGGGTTCCCGGCCATAGGCCGCCCGGTAGATGCCCCAGATATCCTTGTCGGCCAGGCCGTCGTTCACGAAGGCGTGGGTCGTCATGAGGATACCGCGCACCAGCTCGATGGCCGTCGCCGAGAAATGCACCGTGGGCGCCTGCCCATCGAAGGTGAGCTCCTGCACGATCTCCGCCGTGTGCCGATGGCCCGTGGGCTTGAAGGACCGCACGGCCCCGCTGCGGTCCGGGTGATGGGTGGACCGGTCGGCCCGGTGTCCCGCCGCGGAGGAGCCGATCTTGCCTTCCAAGTACAGCCGGGAGGGGTCGACGGCGCCGGCCCTGACGAGGGGCGCCAGCGACAGGATCGCCGTGGCGGCCAGGCACCCGGTGCACGCGACGCATTCAGCGTCCCTGATCTCATCCCGGTAGAGTTCGGCCAGGCCGTACACGAACCGGCCGAGGACGTCTGGATGGGCATGCGCATGCCCGTACCAGGTCGGATAATCCGCCGGATCGTGCAGGCGGAAGTCCGCGCTCAGGTCGATGACACGGGCCGACAGGCTGGAGAAATCGTCCCACCTCTTCATCGCCTCCCCGTGGGGCAGGCACAGGCACAGGACGTCGCAGGGCTCGAGGTCGGCCAGGGCGCTGAACTTGAGGTCCGTGACCCGCCGAAGGTTCGGATGGGACCGGCCGACGGGCTTGCCTGCGAGCGATTCCGACGTCACCTGCCCGATTTCGATTTCCGGGTGGAACAGGAGCAGGCGGAGCAGTTCCCCACCGCCGTATCCGGACGCGCCGGCGATAGACACCTTGATCATGATTGGGCCACCTTTACCAGATAATCGATGATTCGGCCGGGAATGTCCACGCCCGTCGGTTGTATGCTGTTCCGGAATTCCATGGTGTAGTTGACCTCGTTGACGAGGATCCCGTCCGGCGATTCCAGCAGGTCGACGGCCACCACGCCGCCGCCCACCGCTTCCGCGGCGCGGGCGGAAAGCGTACCCACGTCACCCTCCACGGGACAGTCGGCCGTCGTCCCGCCCAGGGCGGTGTTGGTCTTCCAGTGATCCGAGTACCGGTAGACGGCGCAGATGGTCTCGCCGTCGACCACGAAGGATCGGATGTCCCGGCCCGGCTTTTCGACGTACTCCTGGATGTAGATCACCGAATGCTGATATGACCCCAGGGTCTCCTTGTGCTCGAGCACCGCTTCGGCGGCATGACGGTCGTTGACCCGCGCGATGAGGCGCCCCCACGAACCGATGGGCGGCTTGACCACGACGGGATAGCCCATGGATTCCATTTCCTCCAGGGCCGACTCGGCCGTGAACGCGACGCGGGCTTTCGGCGTGGGTACCCCGTGGTCTACCAGCGCCATGGTCGTCAGGAACTTATTCCCGCACACGCGGGCCACCTCGTAGGAGTTGACGGTCCTGATGCCGCTGGCGTTGAGTATCTTCAGCGAGTTGAGGGCCCTGGAATGGTTGATGCACCGTTCGAGTATGACGTCGTGGTCGTACCGGTGGTTCTCCAGGTCGAAGACGATGCGCCGGTCGTCCAGCCGGTCGAAGACGATACCCCGTTTCGCCGCGGCCTCGAAGAGCATCTTCTGTTCCGTGGAAACGATGGACAGCAGCATGCCGATCTTCACGCGTCACGTCCCTCCTGTGCCACCGAGTCCGCCACGTAGTCCATGATCTTCCCCGGTATATTGACACCGGTGACGTCCGATGCGTCCGAAAGCCCGGACGGCGGGCCCATCTCCTGTACGAACCAGGCATCCTTCGTGCGAACCATGTCCACCACAGCGATACCGCCGCCGATCGCCCGGACGGCGCCGACCGCCAGGCCGTTCAGTTCCTCCGTGACGGGCTCCTGCTTCATCAGGCCGCCGGCGGTGATGGTCCCGATCCAGTGGTGGGTCAGCACCGATACGGCGGCCACCGTCTCGTCGCCGACCACGTACGCCCTGATGTCGTGTCCGGGCGAATCGATGTGCTTCTGCATGAAGAAGATGGAGTGGTGATATGCGCCGAGGATGCGTTTGTGCTCCAGGACCGTCGCCGCGGTATACTTGTCCCCGATCCGGGAAACGAGATGGCCCTCGGGACCCTCCACGGGCCGGAGGACGACCGGGTATCCCATGTCCTCCATGGCTTCCAGGGCGGAACCCGGCGTGTACGCCACGCGCACTCCCGGCACCGGCACGCCGTTCTCCCGCAAGGCCAAGGACGTCAGCAGCCGGTTCCCGTACGTCTCCACCACCGACTGGCGGTTCACCGTCGGAATGCCCCAGTGGTCGAAGACGGTCAGCGCGTACACGGCGCGATGGTGATCGGTACAGCGCTCGAGGACCACGTCCAGGTCCATATGACGCCGATCCAGTTCGAAGACCAGCCGCGTGTTGTCGATCGTCGTCACGTCGATGCCGCGGCGGTCCGCTTCGGCGATCAACCGCTTCTCGTCCTTCCTGATTCGCGACAGCACGATGCCCAATTCCATAGATCCCGCGTCCCCTTGTCCCGCATGCAAAAAAAAAGAGCCGGCCTCTTCGCTCAATCGAAGAGGAACACGGCTCCCAACTGTTCCCGTTGCCCCATTATCCCTTTCGCAGGATTACCGCGGGGCCCGATGAGCGGACGAACGCAAATCACAATCATGTTTACCATGTTTATGTTTCATTCGTTTGCTCATCGTGATTTCCTTACATCCGACCGCGGGCCTATTCGCCCCAGTCTTCCTCTTCTTCCGGTGCCAGTGCAAACTCCAGCGGGTCGACGCTGATTACTTCCAGTTCCGCGCCGCATTCCGGGCACGTAATGATTTCACCTACCTCGACATCATAGTCCAGGGTGATCTCGGCGCCACATTCCGGGCAGATCCCGCTCATAAAACCCCCGTTTTGCACCAATGCAGCCTCGGAACGAAAGGTCTTTCCTCCTTAAAGAACGGACGCAATATAGGGTGCGCGCTAAGGGTGTCAAGCGCTTTTTTATTCTTCCTCTTCGCCGTCCGTACCGGGTGATTCGGCCGTTTCGGAAGTCTCCGGATCGTCCTCTTCGTCGCCTGGCGTAATCCTGGAAACATCGATCACCCGGTCCCCCTCGCCCAGGTTGATGAGCTTAACGCCCTGGGTGTTCCGGCCGATGGGGCGCAGGTCGCGGACCGGCAGGCGTATGATGAGGCCGTTCGTGGTAATGATCATCAGCTCGTCTTCGTCGGAGACCGCGTGAATCGACACGACGGGGCCATTGCGTTCGCTGGTGCGTATGTTGCTCACGCCCTTGCTGTGGCGGCGGGTCAGCCGGTAGTTCTCGATGTCCGTCCGCTTCCCGTAGCCGTTCTCCGTCACGGAAAGCAGCGTGGTGTCCCGATCCGACGCCAGCATGCCCACGACCCGGTCGCCTTCGCCGAGGCGTATGCCCCGCACCCCCTGTGCGCCCCGGCCCATCGTCCGGACGTCGCTCTCGTGGAAGCGGACGGCCTGGCCGTTCCGGCTGGCGATGACGATGTCGTTGTCGCCGTCGGTCAACAGGGCCTCGATGAGGGCGTCGCCCTCGAGGATGTTCAGCGCCACGATGCCGTTCCGCCGGGGATTCCCATAGGCCGACAGCACGGTTTTCTTCACCAGGCCGCCTCGCGTCACCATCAGGATATAGTGCTCGTCGTCGAAGTTCCTGATCGGCAGGAAGGCGGCGATGCTCTCTCCCTGGTCGAGCTGCAGCAGGTTGACGACGGCCTTGCCCCGGGCGGTGCGGCCGGCTTCGGGGATCTCCCACACCTTGAGCCAGTAGCACTTGCCGCGGTTCGTGAAGAACAGGATGTAGGAGTGGGTCGAGGCGGAGAAGAGGTGCTCCACGAAATCCTCTTCCCGGGTCTTCATGCCGGTGATCCCCTTGCCGCCGCGGTTCTGGCTGCGGTAGGTGTCCATGGGCAGGCGCTTGACGTAGCCGGCGTGGGATATGGTGATGACCATCTCCTCGTCGGCGATCAGGTCCTCGATGCTGAGATCGCCCTCGATGTCGATCAGCTCGGTCCGCCGCTCGTCGCCGTAGCGCTCCTTCAGGTCGATCATCTCGTCCTTGATGATCTGCATCCTGCGTTCCAGGCGCGAGAGGATGTCCCGGTAATCGGCGATTCGCGCGACCAGCTCTTCGTATTCTTCTTCCAGCTTGTCTCTTTCCAGCCCGGTCAGGCGCTGCAGGCGCATGTCCAGGATGGCCTCGACCTGTGCGCGGGACAGGCCGAACTCGTCGCCCAGGACCTCCATGGCCTCCTCGCCGGTATGCGATCCGCGGATGACTTCGATCACGCGGTCCACGTTGTCCAGCGCGACGCGCAGGCCTTCCACGATATGGGCCCGCTGCTCGGCTTTCTCGAGGTCGAAGGTGGTCCGGCGCACCAGCACCTCGTGGCGGTGGTCGATGAAGTGCTGGATGCACTCCTTGATGTTCAGGACCCGGGGCCGCCCGTCCACGAGCGCCAGCATGGTGACGCCGATGGTGGTCTCCAGCGGCGTCATCTTGAAGAGGTGGTTGAGCACGATGTTGCCCGGGATGTCCCGCCGCACGTCGATGGCGATGCGCATGCCCGACCGGTCCGACTCGTCCCGTATGTCGGTAATGCCCAGTATCTGCTTTTCCCGGACGAGGTCGGCGATCTTCTCGATCAGGCTGGACTTGTTGACCTTGTAGGGGATCTCCGTGACGACGATGGTTTCCTTCTCGCTTTGCTCGTGCACCTCGATCATCGTGCGGGCGCGCACCTTGATCTTCCCGCGGCCGGTGTGGAAATACTCGTTGATCGCGTTGCGGCCGTAGATGATGGCGCCGGTGGCGAAATCGGGTCCCTGGATGTGCGCGGCGAGCTCCCCGATCGTGATTTCCGGGTGGTCGATCACCGCCACGATGCCGTCCACCACTTCGCCGAGGTTATGGGACGGGAGGTTGGAGGCCATGCCCACGCCGATGCCGAGCGAGCCGTTGCAGAGCAGGTTGGGGAACTTGCCCGGCAGCACCGTGGGCTCGTCTTTCGACTCGTCGTAGTTGGGCATGAAATCGACCGTGTTCTTGTCGATATCCTCCATCATCTCGATGGCCAGGCGGGACATCCGCGATTCGGTGTACCGCATGGCGCCCGGCGGATCGCCGTCGATGGACCCGAAATTCCCCTGGCCGAAGACCATGGGGTAGCGCATGCTGAAGGGCTGGGCCATCCGCGCGAGGGTATCGTACACGGCCAGGTCGCCGTGGGGGTGGTAGTCCCCGATCGTCTGGCCGACAATCTTGGCGCACTTCCGCGTGGGCCGTCCCGGCGTGAGGTTCAGGTCGCGCATCGCCACAAGTATGCGCCGCTGGGACGGCTTGAACCCGTCGCGGACGTCCGGGATCGCCCGGGACAGGTTCACGCTCATGGAGAAGTCGAGATAGGAACTCTTCATCTCGTCTTCGATGAAGATCGGCTGGATGTTGTCGTGTTGTTCTACCGCCATGCTTTCCCCTTGAACGTGTTATGTCGTGTTGTGGTCGCGCCGGGCGGGCGCCGGGCGTCAGTGCAGGTCCAGGTTGTTGACCAGCAGGGCGTTCCGCTGGATGAAATCGTTTCGCGCAGCCACGTTGTCGCCCATGAGGATTGTGAAGATCCGGTCCGCCTCCACCGCATCGTCGAGGGTGACCCGGAGCAGCGTGCGGGTTTCGGGGTTCATCGTGGTCTGCCACAGTTCCTCGGCGTCCATCTCGGCCAGCCCCTTGTACCGCGAAATGGTGGCGCCTTCGCGTCCCACGTCCAGCACCGCGTCGATCAGCTTGCCGACCCCCTTGACCCGCTTCTCGGTCTTGTCCGTGCTGACCACCATCTCGCTGTCGATGACGTCCTCCAGCCGGAGGCACAGCTTCCGAAGCCGGCCGTACAGGGAGGGGTCCAGGGCCTCTTCGACGGGATCCACGGGTACCGGGACTTCGCCGGCTTCTTCCTGCGCTTTGCGTGCTGCCGCCTGGTCGCGCAGATCCCTCCGGTAGTCGTCGTACTGGTCCCGGTCTCTGAGCATATCCAGGATGTGTTCGCGCTTCATGCCCGTCTTGACCAGCCGTCCGATCTGTTCTTCGAAGTCCATCATCTCGCGGAGATGGGCCAGCAGCTTGTCTTCGGTCAGGGCGTGCCCGTTGCCGTTCGCGTCCGCCCGCTGCACCTTCGTGCGGTCCACGCTCTGGTTCAGGAGGTATTCCCAGAGCTCCCGGTCGTTCTTGAGGTAGTCCTCCCGGCGTCCCTTGCGCACGCGGTAGAGGGGCGGCTGAGCGATCAGGACGTGGCCGTGCTCCACCAGCGGACGCATGTAGCGGAACAGGAAGGTCAGAAGCAACGTGCGGATGTGCAGCCCGTCATGGTCGGCGTCCGCCATGATGATCACGCGCCCGTAGCGCAGCCGGGTCAGGTCGAAATCCTCGTCGATGCCGACACCGAGCGCGGTGATGATGGGCTGGAGCTTGTCATTGCTCAGCACGGTGTCGATGCGGGCCTTCTCCACGTTGAGCGGCTTGCCCCAGAGGGGGAGGATGGCCTGGAAGGTCTTGTCGCGGCCCGACTTGGCTGTGCCTCCGGCCGAATCGCCCTCGACGAGGTAGATCTCGCAGGCCATGGGGTCCTTCAGGGTGCAGTCGGCCAGCTTGCCGGGCAGGGTGGTGTTTTCGAGTGCGCTCTTCCGGCGGGTCAGTTCCCGCGCCTTGCGGGCGGCGTCTCGGGAAATCGCCGCCTGGATGCATTTCTCGACGATCCTCTTCGCCGTGGCCGGATGTTCTTCCAGGTACACCGAGAGCCCCTCGCCGACCACCGACTCCACGACGCCGCGGATATCGCTGTTGCCGAGCTTCTCCTTGGTCTGGCCCTCGAACTGGGGGTCGGGGATGATCACGCTGACGATGGCGGTGATGCCTTCCCGCGTGTCGTCGCCGGTGATGGGCACCTTGAGGTTCTTCAGCAGGTTGTTCCGCTGGGCGTAGTTGTTGATGGAACGGGTGAGGGCCGTCTTGAAGCCCACGAGGTGGAAGCCGCCCTCCGAAGTCCGCACGGTGTTGGCATAGGTGAAGATGTTCTCCTGGTAGCCGTCGTTGTACTGGAAGGCGACGTCGATCTGGTTGCCGTCCCGTTCCTGGCGGATGCCGATGGTGTCATGGATGGCCGTCTTGTTCTCGTTCAGGTACTCGACGAACTCGACGATGCCGCCGCGGTACTCGAATATGGCGGATTTGTCCCTGGCCTCCTCGTGCAGCTCGATGCGCATGTGGCGGTTCAGGAAGGCCAGTTCCCGGAAGCGGTGGGCGATGTGGTCGAAATCGAACTCCGTCGAGTCGAAGATCTCGTCGTCGGGCTTGAAGGAGACGGTCGTCCCGTTCTCGGTCGTCTCGCCCCGGACCTCCAGGTCGCATACGGGGATGCCCTGCTCGTACCGCTGGTAGTAGATCTTCCCGTCGCGGCGCACCTCGACGACCAGCCATTCGGCCAGGGCGTTGACCACCGAAACGCCCACGCCGTGCAGGCCTCCCGATACCTTGTAGGACTTGTTGTCGAACTTCCCGCCGGCGTGGAGCATGGTCATGACGACTTCCACGGCCGGCCGGTTCTCCGTGGGGTGCATTTCGACAGGTATGCCGCGGCCGTTGTCGATCACGGTGATCCGTCCGTCTTCTTCGATGTACACCTTGATCGTATCGCCGAACCCCTGGAGATGCTCGTCGATGGCGTTCTGCATCACCTCTTCCACGAGATGATGCAGGCCGGAGGCGCTTGTGCTCCCGATGTACATGGCGGGGCGCTTGCGAACCCCCTCGAGCCCCTTGAGGACCTGGATGTTCTCCGCGTCGTACTGGTCGTTATCCGGGGCGCCGGAACCCATCTCCGGCAATTCCGGGCTGTTTGAGTGTTCCGGACGGTCCGGGCGGTCCAAGCGGTCCGAAGAGTTTTCGTGTGTTTCTGACATCGATTTTACCTTCTGGTATTGGTGAATATGATGTCCCGGACCAGGGGTCTGCCGAAAGACCGGTCCAGTCGGTTCAGAATATCCGGCTTCATGTAGTGCAGCTCCTGGCTCCAGGTGGCGCTGTCGCACTCCACGAACAGCTTTCCGCCGTCGAAGAAGACCGCCCGCGCGTGCGCCGCGACACGCTCCCCGACGACCCGGGGCCAACGTTCCACGGCCTGCTGTTCCTCCAGCTTGCCTTCCATGCCCAGGTTGCGCACCAGTTCCCGGAGTGCGTCGCCGAGGGTGGTGCTTTTCTTCAGCCGCGTCATGCCCGATCCTCAGTCATAGGGCGTCACCGCGCCTCCGTGGACGCGGAACCGGGTGATCCCCCGGCGGTAGTCCCCGATATCGCTTTCCTTGGCCGTCGTAATGAAGGTCTGGCCGTAGGCGGGTACCATTTCCATCAGGCGGCCCGTCCTGGCGGCATCGATCTCCGCGAAGATGTCATCCAGCAGCAGCAGCGGCGGGGCCTGCAACCGGTGCCACAGAAAGCGGGCTTCCGCCAGCTTAAGGGCCGTCGCCGCCGTCTTGTGCTGTCCCTGCGACCCGAAGGCCTGCAGCGAGACCCCGTTCATCCGGATGGACAGGTCGTCCCGGTGGGGCCCCACCTCCGTCATGCACCGCACCCTCTCCCGCGGCGCCGCCCGGTCCAGCGCCTCCTCGAAGGCTTGCTCGACATCGGCGAGGGCCTCGTATTCGAAGGATGGCGCGTAGTCGATCTCGAGGCACTCGTTGTCGTCGCTGACGGCGGCGTGTATGCGGCTGGCTTCTTCCTTCAGGTCCTCGACGACTTCCACCCGCTTTCTCATGATCCGGCTGCCCAGCGCGACCAGCGGGGCGTTCCAGACCTCCAGGCCCTCCGTCTTCCCCGGCCGCTCCTGGTACGCGCGCAGCGCTTCGTTGCGTTGCCGGACCACCCGCCTGTATTCCTGCAGGGCCGAAAGATACGCCGCGTTGGACTGCGAGATCGCGATGTCGAGGAATCGCCGGCGCGAGCCCGGCGAGCCCTGGACCAGCCTCCGGTCGTCCGGCGAAATCACGACGGCGGCCAGGATACCGTACAGGTCAGACAGGTTCCGCCGGGGCGACTCGTTTACAAAAACCTTCTTCCCCGTCGGGCGGGCGTATCGGATCTGTACCTCGACCTCCCTGCCCTCCGCGGAGCGACCCTGCCCCTGTATCAGGAAGTGGTCCGCCCCCATCCGCACGAGATCCCGGTCCTGTGCCTCGCGGCAGGACCGGGCCACGCACAGGTAGTAAACCGCTTCCAGAAGGTTGGTTTTTCCTTGTCCGTTCGATCCGATGAAAACATTCGTTTGCAAATCACAGGCCAGCGACAGGGATGCGTAATTCCTGAAATGACTGAGGGACAGCCCTTGAAGGTGCACCTTAGCTTTCCGCCTCGGTCGTCCTGAAGGGCATGATCAGGCACTGGTAGTCCTCGCCCTCCGCTTCCTCCCCGGACGGGGTGATGATGCCCGCGCTGACCGGCGTATCCAGTTTGAAAACCACCTCTTCGCTCTCGATCCGCTCCACGACGTCGAGGAGGTAGCGGAAATCGTAGGTCGTATCCATGGCTTCGCCTTCGTATTCGGCCGGCAATTCTTCCCGGGCCTCGCCGCCGATATCGTGGCTGAAGGAACTCAATTCGACGAAACCCGGCCGGAAGGAATACCGGATCTGCCGGGTGGAGGGGTTGGACAACACGGACACCCGGCGGACGGCGCTCTCCAGCTCCTCGCGGTTCACCTTGACCACCTTGTCGTTGCCCGTGGGAATCACCCGCTCGTAGTCCGGATAGGTCGCTTCGATCAGCCTGGCGAACAACCTGGCGTTCTCCAGTTCGAACAGGACGTGGTTCTCGCCGATGGTTATCCGGGACGGCGAATCCGATTCCCCGATGAGGCGCGAGAGGTTGTTCAGCGCCTTGGGCGGCACGATGATTCCCTCCGTGGCCGCATCGGAAACATCGCAGGGGAGCGTCGTCTTGGCCAGCCGGTGCCCATCGGTGGCCACCATCCGTACGGCGCCCCGGCCTATGCGCAGGAACGCGCCCCAGAGACTCGGGTGGATCTCGTCCTTCGATACGGCGTACACCGTCTTCCGGATCAGCCGCTGCAGCGAAGACGACGGAATCTCTATGGTCTGTTCGGACGTCACGTCCGGCAATGCCGGGTACTCGTCCTTGCTGATGCCCACCAGGCGGAATACCCCGCGGTCACACCGGATGATCACCTTGACCCCGTCCACCTCGATATCCACGGGCGCGTCCGGCAGTTCGCGCACCATTTCCGCGAATTTCCTTCCGGGAACCGTGATCGATCCCTCCCCCGATATCTGGGCGGGGATCTTCGTCATGATGAATATGTCCAGGTCGGTGGCCCCAATGGTCAGGTGGCCGTCTTCCGTCTCCAGCAGCATGTTGGACAGGATGGGCAGGGTGGTCTTCGGCGGAACGACATTCAGAACGGTCTGTATACCGCTCATCAGGGTGGAACTGGACGGAATGGTGATTTTCACAGGGTACTCCTTTGGGCAGTCTACTGGGCGTTCTTCGCCGGTTACCTCGTCGGGTCCGCACTGTACAGAATGAACCGGGGAGGTTTCTTGTACAGTAACCTATTACTATTATTGAATATAGATCACGCTCGGGACAGCGCAAGGGTTTTGTGAGGCTAAACCACCCTATATTGTATAACGTCGCGGTATGACGCTAAAATCGTACAATATATTGTGTATAC
>VXWP01000046.1:0-22304 GCA_009835325.1 Gemmatimonadota bacterium
AAATCCAGCGGTCTCTGCGGGACATCCCTGCCATTGCTATTCCTGCTAGTCGCCAATCTTGCGGATATCTTAATTGCGGTACATCTGGCGGACCATGTCGTTGATCAGGTTTGTAATGGCATCTTCGACCGACGCGGCATATTCTCTCTGGCCTCTGCTGAAGAACCCGATTCTTTCGGAAGCGATGCCGATGCCCGACGCCATGACGGATGCGTACTGGATCATCTCCGTGTCATAGAACATCAGTTCGACCGTGATCGCCGTGTTTCCCCGGGCGTCGTCCTGAAACGGACCTTCTTCCTTGTTCAGCGCTACCATGGCCGCGGTCACCCTGGGAATCATGACGAGGTCGAGTGCGCTTTCCTCGATCACTTCGCCCGTGGGCTGCGCATCCAGTATCGTTACCCGCGAGAAAACACGGTTCGCTGATTTCGTGATGATCGATTCGAGGGATTCACCGATTTCAAAAATGTACTTGTCGAGATCCGACCTGTCATCGATGACGAACTCGCTGACATCCACGGGAATGTACACTCCGACGCGCAAATCCACGGGCCTGGCGATATTGGCCGAAGGGCCGATGTTGGGATTCAATTTGATGCTGTGGGTACATCCCGCTAAAATGACGATCGCCACCAGTCCAGGCGCTGTTTTAAGTACATGCATGTGCCGTACCTCCCTGGTACGTCCATCCGCTCCGGGCAAGTCTGTGCCTGTACTCCCGGCAAACGCCTTGAAAGCGTGCTCGCGCATACCGTTTCAAGTTACATGAAAACTACGGATTCCCGAACGAAAAGTCAAGCGGCTACGGCGAATATCCACCGACCGCACAAACACCGCGAAACCCCGATAACACTTGACATTCCAATGGATTATCTCTAGTTTCAAAGACCGTTGACGCGACGGAAAAGGCTGTTTTCAAAACGTCGTGTATGATGGATGAACAGGGCTGGTTCAACCCCTTTCCCGGAGACCGCGCTCCGCATGGCGAGCATCTACCTGGATCATAACGCGACCACACCGGTCAGGTCCGAAGTCTTCGATGCGATGGAACCCTTCTTCAGAGACCGGTTCGGCAACGCATCGAGCATCCACCGGTTCGGACAGGATGCCCGCGCGGCCGTGGAAGAAGCGAGGGCCCGGGTGGCCGGCCTGGTGAACGCACGACCCGGCGAGATCTATTTCACCAGCGGCGGCACCGAGTCCGACAACCTGGCGATCAAGGGCGCCGCCTACGCACGCAGGGCGCATGGCAGGCACATCATCACGACGAACATCGAACATTCGGCCGTGCTGAACAGCTGCGCTTTTCTCGAACGGGAAGGTTTTAAAGTGACCTATCTTCCCGTGGACGAACTCGGCCGGGTCGATCCCGGCCAGGTGGAGGACGCCCTGACCGACCAGACGATCCTGGTCAGCATCATGCACGCGAACAACGAGATCGGCACGGTCCAGCCCGTGGGCGAAATAGGCCGGATCGCCCGGGCGCGCGGCGTGTGCTTCCACACGGACGCGGTGCAGTCCGCCGGCAAGCTGCCGGTCGACGTGGAAGCAATGCGCGCCGACCTCCTTTCGCTTTCGGGCCACAAGATCTACGGTCCCAAGGGGGTGGGAGCCATCTACATCCGCAAGGGCGTCGAGATCGAACCCACGGCCCACGGCGGCCATCATGAAAACGACGTGCGGTCCGGCACGGAGAACACCGTGGGCATCGTGGGCCTGGGCAAGGCCGCTGAACTGGCGGCTGAAGAGCGGGAAAGCGAGTACCGGCATCTGTCCGAAATGCGCGATGCCCTGGAAGCCCGCGTCCGCGTCGAGATCGAGGGCGTGAAAGTGAACGGGCATCCGGAACGGCGCCTGCCCGGCACGTTGAACGCTTCCTTCCCCGGCGCGGAAGGCGAATCGCTGATCATGAGTCTGGATCTCGCGGGCATCGCCGTGTCCACCGGCTCGGCCTGCACATCGGGCGCCATCGAACCGTCCCACGTGCTGCTGGCCCTGGGCAGGGACCCGCGCACCGCTCTCGGTTCGGTCCGGTTCAGCTTCGGGCGGGACAATACCATGGGGGACGTGGGCTGCGTCATGGACAGGCTGCCCGGCATCGTAGCCCGCCTCCGCGACGTTTCCGCCGCGCAGGTACCCGGTTGAGGCGCGTTCCATGTACTCATCCACCGTAATGGATCACTTTCACTCGCCCCGCAACGTGGGGGATCTTCCCGACGCGGACGGCGTGGGCAACGCCGGAAACCCCATCAGTGGGAACACTATTGCACTGTACTTGAGGATCGCGGACGGGACCGTAACGGACGCGAAGTTCAGGACCTTCGGCTGCGCGGCGTCTATCGCGGCGAGCAGCATGGTCACCGAATGGGTGATCGGCAGGACGACCGAAGAGGCCGCGTCCATCGAAAACCATACGATCGCGGAGGCCCTGGGCGGCCTTCCGCCTACCAAGATGCACTGCTCCACCATGGCCGCTGACGGCGTGCGGACGGCGATCGAGGATTACCGGTCCCGTCACGGCACGGGCCGGAAAGACTGAACTGATGACGACAATTTCCCATTCTTTTGTCCGCGGCGGAGAAGCCACGGCTTCCGCCTTCGATCCCTTCGTCAACCGGCTGCCGCCGGCAGGGGCGAAGGTCGTCGTGGCCATGAGCGGCGGCGTGGACAGCTCGGTGGCGGCCGCGATGCTCAAGGAAGCGGGCTGCGAGGTCATCGGCGTCACGATGCACCTGTGGGACTACGACCGCGTGGGAGGCAATGCGCAGTTCGAACACGGCTGCTGCACGGTCGAGGACCGCAACGACGCGCGGGTCGTAGCCGGCAGGCTCGGCATCCCCTACTACGTGGTGGATTTCCGCGAGGAGTTCGAGCGGGGCGTCATCTCGAATTTCGTCTCCGAATACGTACAGGGGCGTACGCCCAATCCCTGCGTGGCCTGCAACAGCAAGGTCAAGTTCGGCGTGCTGCTCGACCGGGCCCGCGAACTCGGCGCCGACTACGTGGCGACCGGACACTATGCCCGGGTGGCGCTGGATGGAACCGCGGACCAGGCGGGCGATGCAGGCCAGGCGGGCCGCCTTGTCCTGAAGCGGGGCATCGACGAAAACAAGGACCAGTCCTACGCCCTGTGGGAGATGACCCAGGACGAGCTGGCCCGGACCGCCTTCCCCGTCGGCATGCTCACGAAGGCGCAGACGCGGGAGATCGCCGAAAGACTCGCGCCGCGGGTGGCCGCCAAAAAGGACAGCTACGAGATCTGCTTCATCCAGGACCGTGGCCACGAAAGGTTCCTCAGGGAGTGGACGGCGAATCACCCCGTGAACACGGACGAAGGGCTCCTGGCCATCGAGGACCCCATACGGCCGGGACCGATCGTGGACACGAAGGGCCATGTCCTGGGTGAGCACCGGGGGCACCCCCTCTACACGATCGGGCAGCGGAAGGGGCTTGGCCTGGCCGCGGGACGCCCGGTGTACGTGGTCGACATCCTGCCTGATACGAATACGATCGTGGTGGGCGACGACGAGGATCTTCTCAACGACCGGCTCATTGCGGACGGGGTCAACTGGCATACCGAGGATGCCCCGGCGGGAGAGGTCCGCGGACAGGCCAAGATCCGGTACCGGCAGGAAGCGACACCCGCGGTCATCACGCCCTGCGAACCCGGCGTCGTACGGGTCGACTTCGAGTATCCCCAGCGGGCGGTCACGCCGGGACAGTCCGTCGTATTCTATGACGGCGAGACGGTCCTGGGAGGCGGCATCATACGCGAATGAGGTCGTTATGCGCTTCGGTTGGGCGCCTGCGCGAGTTTCCGGCTATCTTCGTTCCTGGTGCCTTGGATTGGCCTGCAGCGTGCTTGTGCTGCTGCCGGATCCCAGAGCGGGCGCGGCAGAATCCGTAAGAATCGACCATGGCGTTCGAGTGACCTTCGAACCCGTCGACGCCCCCTTCGTGGAACACGTGCTGGGCATCGTTCAAGAGGCGTCGCCTCATCTGCGCGCCACGCTGGGCCTGCCCTCCGCCGATACCATCCACGTCCATATCGCCCCCACGCAGGAAGACTTCCTGACCTATACGCCCGGCGCCATACCCGACTGGGGCGCGGGCTACGCGGTGCCGCACCGCAGGCTCGTGGTGCTCAGGTCTCCCCGGATTACCGGTACGTATGACGGTTCCGAAGAACTCGTGGTGCATGAACTGGCCCACGTGATGCTGCACAGTGCGCTTCGCGGGGCGGATATACCCCGCTGGCTGGACGAGGGCTTCGCGATGCACATGGCGCGGGATTGGGGATTCTGGGACCGGGCGTCTCTGGTGGTCGCCGTCGTTTCGGGAAACCTGGTCCCCCTGAGCGCCATTCAGGGCGTGAACAGGTTCCCCGAACATCGGGCCCATCTGGCCTACCAGCAAAGCGCCCTCGCCGTGCAGTACATACTCAGGAGTTACGGCGAAGCGGGACTGCACGCCCTGTTCGACAGCCTGAGGCGGACCGGGTCCATCGACCGGGCCTGTTTCGAGACTTTCGGCATGAGTGTCGTGGAGTTCGAACGGGACTGGCTGGCTTACATGGAACGTAACTACGGCTGGCGCATGTTACTCGGCGAAAGCCTGTCCCTTGTGGTTGCGCCCCTCTTCGGCGTGCTTTGCCTGCTCGCGTTCCTGAAGATCCGAAGGCGGAGGCGGGCCACGCTGCGCCGCTGGGCGCGCGAGGAAGAAGGCGACTGGCGCACGGACGAAGACGACTGGCGAAGGAAGAACGAAGAGTGGGTCATGTCCAGGGAGCGGAATGAATGAGCGGGCGCGCAGAAAGCGGGATGGGAACGGAATGAACAAAAGTGCGCGTATGAGAGCGCGTTACAAATGAAGCTGTCGCACCGGCTCGAATACGCGGGACTTCGGGTGTTGATGTCGCTGACCAGGCGGCTTGCGCCTGCGCGCGCTTCGCGGGTGGGCAATGTACTGGGGGCACTGGCCTTTCACGTGACCGGCATGAGGAAGAAGCTGGTCATGGAGCACATGGCCCGGGTCTTCAGAATGACCGGGGATTCCGAGAAGCTCAGGGCCATGTCCCGGTCCGTCTACCGCCAGTTGGGCTGTACCGCCGTGGAACACGCCCGCCTGCTCGCGGGGCGGACGGCGGATCTGCGGGAACGGCTCGCTGTCTCGGGAGAAGCACATATCGCCCATGCCCGCGAGGGGGGCCGCGGGGTCATACTGATCACCGGCCATTTCGGTTACTGGGAGCTGCTCGGCGCGACGGTCGCTATGCTTGGCCATCCCATTACCGTCGTCGCGAAGAAGCTGCACAATCCCGCCGTCGACGGCCTGGTGCACGCGGGACGCGAGCGGCTGGGCATGGCGGTGGCCACGATGGATAAAGCGCCTCCCGCCGTCTACAGGGCGCTTCGGCGCAATGAATGTGTGGGGCTGCTCGCGGACCAGGACGCGGGGGCCGGCGGCGTGTTCGTCGATTTTCTGGGAATGCCGGCGTCCACCTACCAGGGACCGGCGCTTTTTGCGTTGCGCACGGGCGCGCCCATCGTGCCGTGTTTCATCATACGATCCGGCCCGGAACGGCACCGGGTCTGTTTCGAAACCCCGATCGAGGCGATTCCGACCGGAGACGAACCGGCCGACATCGCACGGATTACCCAGGCCTACACGGACGTGCTGGCCCGGTACATCATGGATTATCCCGATCACTGGTTCTGGGTCCACCGGCGGTGGAAGACCCCGGCGCCCGACGATTCAAATCACGTATAGTAAAGGAGGCCCCTTCCATGCCACGCTACCTCGCCCTCGCCATCTGCGCCGTATCGCTGTACGGTATCGCCGCGGCCTGCGGAAACGGAGGAGATCAGTCCGGATCACGGTCGCCGGAACAGCCGGCCGATCCTCCGCCGTTGGTGGCCGCGCCTGCCGTCGCGGAGCGCCCGGGCGCCCCAGGTCCGCCTGGCGCGGCACCGGTGAATTCCCAGGAGCAATCGACATCGGGCGCAGCCGCGGGAGTCGCCTGGACCGTACCGCCACGTTGGGAAGTGCAGCCACCCCGTACGATGCGCATGGCGACCTATCTGATCCCGAAGGACGCCGAAGACGACGAACCGGGCGAGTGCGCCGTGTTCTATTTCGGCCGTGGGCAGGGAGGCAGCGTCGACCTGAACCTGCAGCGTTGGCGGGAACAGTTCGAGACGGATACGGGCGGTCAGCCATCACTGGCCGAGCGGAAGTCGACCATCAACGGCCTGGCCGTGACCACGGTGTCCCTGGCGGGGACGTACCTCGCCTCCATGGGCCCCATGTTCCAGTCCGGTGCTGTGAAAAAACCGGGCTACAGGATGCTCGGCGCCATTATCGAGGCGCCGGAAGGCAACGTGTTCGTCAAGCTCACCGGACCGGAGAATACGGTCCTCAGCGCGGAATCCGAGTTCCAGGCCTTCCTGAATTCGCTCAGGAAATAACAGCGCGGGGCCCTTGAAAACCGCGCAGGGCCCTTGAATCCGCGTTCCGGCGAGGTATCTTGAGCGGGTTGAGCATACTTGTCATACAAACCGCATTCGTGGGCGACCTCGTTTTGTCCACCCCGTTGTTCGAAGCGGCCAGGACGCGGCTGGGCGCCGGCCGTGTCGGCGCCGTCGTGCGGCCCGAAACGGCAAATCTGCTTCGGAACAATCCTCACGTCGACGATATCGTCATCTACGACAAGCATGGCGCGCAAAAAGGCCCCCTGGAACTGCTTCGCCTCGCCCGCAGGCTGCGCAGCGCCGAATACGATGCGGCGTTGATCCCCCACCGGTCCCTGAGAAGCGCACTGCTGGGTTTACTGGCGGGCATCCCCGTACGGGTGAGCTTCGATCGAAGCGCGGGCAGGCTGGGCCGGCTGCTCCTGACAGACCGGGTCCCCTACCGGTCCGTCCACGAAGTCGACCGAAACCTTTCTCTTCTGGCTTCATGGAAGGTGGATACCGATGGGATACGCCCGGCCCTGTACCCGGACGAAGCGGACCGGATGCGGGTGGATGCGCTGATGCGGCAATCGGACGTTGCACCTTCTGAACCACTTTGCGGCCTCAGTCCCGGTTCGGTCTGGGCGACCAAGCGATGGCTCCCCGGCCGATACGCTGTGCTGATCCGCCGGCTCGCAGAAGAATACGGATACCGTTCCGTGCTCTTCGGCAGTACCGGGGACCGGCCGCTTTGCGCCGAAATCGCCGCCGAGTCCGGTGTCGACCCATTGAACGCGGCCGGCGCGTTGACCCTGCTGCAGTCGGCGGCGCTCGCCGCCCGCTGCTCCGTCGTAGTTTCGAACGACACGGGGATGGGCCACGTGGCCGCCGCCATGGATACGCCCGTCGTGGCCCTTTTCGGCCCCACGGTACCCACCTTTGGGTTCGTTCCTCACGGACCGGGGCACCAAGTCGTCGAGACCTCCCTGGACTGCCGGCCGTGCAGTTCCCATGGCGGGAACCGGTGTCCCATCGGAACCCACGACTGCATGCGCGGCATCACCGTGGAGCGTGTGATCGAAGCCGTGGCCGTCCATCTCGGCAAACCCGGCCGGTCCGTAACAGACTGAACTGGAATCAACATGCGCATCGGCATCATCGGCCTCATCAACCACGACACCATCTTCATGACCGGCGGCCGCCGGATCCAGGACCTCGGCGGCATTTTGTACAACACCACCGTAATGGCCGACCTCGTGGGCGATGGCGACGGGCTGTTTCCCATCAGCCGTATTGGAGCGGATTGTTACGCCGACATGCGCGCCATCCTGGACCCGCGCCCCGCCGTCAACAACCGCGGCGTCCGCGTCTCACCAACGGGAACCAGCCGGAACCGGATCCGCTACGACGAAGACATGGAGAAAGTCGAGCAACTGACCAACCATATCGGTCCCATACCCTTCGAACAGATCGAACCGTTTCTGGATCTTGACGCCCTGCTGGTGAATTTCATCGTGGGCGACGATATCAGCCTGGAAACCATGGCAGCCGTGCGGGATAAAGCCACCGGGCTGCTGTACCTGGACGTGCACAACCTGTGCCTGGGTATCGACGCGGAAGGCTACCGGCGTAGACGGGCGCCCGAGGACTGGCATCGATGGATCGAGATGTTCGACGTCGTTCAGATGAATGAAGTGGAGGCCCGACTACTGGCCGGTGTGGCCGTCGCAGGTGACCAGGCGGCGGGCAGATCAGGCCGTCCAAGCGGCCTGCTGGATTCGGAGGATGAATTCATCGCCTTCGGTAGGTCCGTGACAGTGCTCGGTCCCTCGGTATGCGTCATCACCCGGGGGCCGCTCGGTCCCGTCACGGTGTACCGAGAGGACCGGGAGACAAAGGCCATCGCTCTCCCTTCCGAGTCGGCCCGCGAGGTAGTCGACACTACCGGTTGCGGAGACGCCTTTGCCGCCGGTTTCGTCGTCGAATACGCGGCTACGAAAGACCCGGTCGGTGCAACCCGCCTCGCGAATCGTGTCGCAAGCGTGAACTGTACCGTGGCGGGATTGCCGGAAACCGGCACGTTCTCCGATGTCCGTTCGTGACGGGTCAACGTCCTCGTGGGTGCGTGTAACGTGACCGGTGGGCGCCGGTGACCTGGACCGTGGGCGCCGGTGACCTGACCGGTTCCGGGCACCACGGCCGCCTGCCTTACTCGCCCGAAATGATGAAGCTGGCTGATTCGGACACGCTTTCGCCGGAATGGCGGTCCACGAACGTCACCGTGAGGACATATACGCCCGGCGTCAGGTTGGTGGTATCCATCGCCGTAAATTCGGCTTCCTCCCTCGAGGAACCTTCGCCTTCGAAAGTCAGCAGGACCGTCTGCATGTCCTCCAGCTGTCGGGATGGCCGGAAAGGCCGGGCAGGCGTTCCTTCGGGTACGATCTCGTACTGCGTCTCGTAGGAGGTCCTGCCCGATGCTTCACCGAGATCCAGGTTGTATACCTCGTAATACACATACACGAGCTGGCCGCGCCCGTATACGCGCAGGGGATGGGGCACGATATTCAGGCCGTTGCGCACGAAGGGACCGGTCCGGTCGGTCCGGGTGATCCCGGTGGACAGCTTCAGATCGCTGATCATCAGAGCGCCCCCCCGGTAATCGCGAATGTTCACCTGTTTACTGTAGACGCCGACCCGCTGGGAGGCTTCGTCCCGCATGTCCACCCACGCTGTGAACACTCCCTGAGGCGCTCTTACGTCGACGGCGAGGGTGTAGGTGGAAACCCTGGCCTGGTCCGGACTCAATCTGCGCGTGGGCCGTTCAATGGGACCAAAGCGGAACCGCTGGTTAAAAACCGGGCTGGATTCGTCGTTACGCAACGTAGCCTGGTTACTGAGATAGGTCACCAGCCCCTTTCCGTCACTCGTGTCCCCGAACTGCCAGACCGGGATGCTGTAGGACAGTTCGACTTCCGTCCTTATCCCGTCTCCGCGGAAGGTGACGGCATCAAAGGCATAGTCCAGGGGTTCGCCGGCAAAATCGTGTTCGTATTCCTCGGGGGTTTGTTCAATCAGACGGTCGGCGACTTTCATGGGGTGCAGCGTTACGTCTCTGCGCATCTCCCCAAGAGCCGCGATGGTCGAAGAACCCGCGTCTACCTGCAGTGTCCGCTGGGGATAGTCGAACCGGCCTCCTCCCGTCGGATCGACGAAGAACAGTTCCATATCGTGCGTCACGTATACCCAGCTTTCCGCCCTGTAGGTGGATCCCATGCTTCTTCGCTGGATTACGGCGGTTTCATAGTTGACCTGATCGATCTTTTTGTTCGCAAAAGGTTCCGCGCTCAGGTTGTCCGCCGTCAGTATGGACTCTGCACCAAATCCTACGCGTTGCGCCACATCCCGATCCAGCAATACGGCCACCTGACCGGGATCTACTTTCAACCGGTAGCCGAACTGCCAGTTCATTTCGCGTATTTCGTCCACCTCCGGTTTACCCGTTGGCGGATACAGGTTTCTGGGGTCTTCGTTTGCGCGGTACAGGAATCGCTGGCGGTCGTCCGGTTCGCCGAACCTGACGTATACCTCTCCTCTCCGGTCGTAGGGGAACTGCGTATCGGAGAAATGGATCCTCGCATACATGACCCGCTTGTAATGTTCGACCAGGCGTTCGTTCTCGATGGTGGCGGGATTCGAGTCGCGTGCATTCCAGAATTCCGTCCAGAGGTCCTCCCGCTCCTTGCCTTCAGCCGATCGCCATGCCTTCAGCTCTTCATTGGTGGCCACATGGACCAGGTCCCGGTAAACCGCCTGCTCCTCGAGGTCCAGCGCGTTGACGTAGGTCTCCAGAGATCGCTGCAACAGGTCGTATTGTTTCTTCGTACTCATGGATAGCGCTTCGAACTGCGTCAACAGCGTCTGGATCAGGTCGGAAGATATACCCTCCATCTCTTCTGCCATCTTCCTGAGCTGCTCAGCGCCCCGTTCATAGTACTCGAACCGGTGGCATACACCCGCGAAACGCTGCAGCGCCTCGGGATGTTCCGGGTTGACCTGGTACTGCAATAGATACGAGTTGAGGGCCTTGACATAGTCGTCGTACCGGTCCCTTACCTGCATGTGCTGGTCCGACAGTTTCAATTCCTCGTAGCAGCGGCCGAGTTGAAAGTGGGCATCGGGATGCAGGGGATCCAGTTCGACGGCCCGCTGGAAAAAGTCGCGGCCGTCCTGGTGGCTGCCAATGAGCCAGCTTTCTTCACCCTGGTCCATGTAGGTCATCCCCAGGGCATACTGGTACTCAGCGTTTCCCGGATCCAGCTTTATGGCCTCGCGCATCGCCTTCCGCGCGTCGAGTCTTCGGTTGGGAACGCGCATGTTTGTGAGTCCCAGGCCCATGTGTCCGGGCGCCCAGAACCGATCTCTGCGCACCACCTGCTTGAATGCCTCGAGCGCTTCGTCGTTCCGGTTCAGGGCGTAGAGGGTCATACCGAGCCAGTACTGGGCGCGGGACGATTTCCCATCCAGCTTGACGGCCTGAACCAGTAACGGCAGGGCTTCGGTGTACCGGTCCAGCGCGTAGAGCCGTCTGCCCTCTTCCAGCAAAGACGGATTTTGAGGCATTGCGTCCGGAGGCATTGCGTCCGAAGGCGACGGGTCCGGCGACATTGCGTCCGGCGTCATCGATCTGACCTGTGGGGAGAAAATCGTAACCGAGATGGAAAGCACCCCGGTCAGGATCAGCCGTCTGCCGGCAAGAAAGTTGGATTTTGACAGGGAGGTCTTCATATCTACTTGCCTACCCGGTAACCATAGCCTACGACGATCCAGGCCTTTACCGCTTCGCCTCTGAGCGTGGCGGGATGATACCACGATGTGTATATCTTCGCGAGCAGTAATTCGTCGATTTCGTCGTGGCCCGTTGATTCGACGATTTTCGCTTCACTGACCTCGCCCACCTCGCTGATCAGCAGTTCGAACTTCACCAGGCTGTTATTGATATGACGGAGGTTTCCGGGTATTTCGCTTCGGGATATGCTGATGTCCACGCGCCGCGGTACAGGCGGCGTATCGAAGCGCAGAAAACCGGATGAAGCGCCGCTCATGTCACCTTCAGCGCCGCCCCCTGAGCCGACCGCTCCGATTAACTCCGCCGTCGCGCCGCCGCGGGAGCCGTCGCCGCCGGAACCTTCACCTTCTCTGGAACCGGCGAAACCGGTGGAACCGTCCCTGCTGTCGCCTGAGCCCCTTGAGCCGTCTCCACGGGAGCCTGCACCACTGGAGCCGCCGCCGCGGGAGCCCGCGTCACTGCCTCGACTGGAACCGCCGCTACGGTCCGAGCCAGCGCCATCGCCCGCGCCGAGGCGTCCGGAATTTCCTTTCCCGTCTAATCCGGCTATGCCTTCCGTTTCGCCAGCCCTGGAGTCGCCGCCGGAGACGCCTTCGTCTATCGATTCACCCAAACCTCCTCCGGCCAGCGAACCATCGTTTCCCAGGGGCACCGGCGTTGCGATCGGGTGGGTGCCTGCCAACCCGGTGGCTTCTACCGGTGAAGGGAGAGAGAACGTGGTGACCGTATGGGTACCGGACAGCCCGGTGGATTCCACCGGGGTGGGCAACTCGAACGTCCTGACCACGTGCGTACCCGAAATCTCGGCAGCTTCCACCGGAGAGGGAAGATCGAACGTCGTGATCGCGTGGACCTCCGATATCACGCTGGCCTCCACGGGTGAAGGGAGGTTGAAGGTCGTGACCTCGTGGGCCTGGGATATCTCGCCGACCTCCATTGGCGAAGGGAGGTTGAAGGTCGTGATCTCATGGGCTTCCGACAACACGACCTCCTCAAAGGGCGTGGGGAGATTGAAAGTCGTGACCTCGTGAGCCTCGGAGATCTCACTGACCTCGACCGGAGTGGGTAGATTGAAGGTCGTTACCTCGTGAACTTCCGATATCGCAATGTCTTCGATCGGCATCGGAAGGCTGAAAGAGGTAACCTCGTGGGGTTCCGATATCGCCAGGTCCTCAATAGGCACGGGCAGATTGAACGTCGTTATCTCGTGAGCTTCAGAGACGGCCAGTTCTTCGATAGGAACGGGCAGGTCGAACGTCGTGACCTCGTGGACCTCCGACAGGGCCAGATCCTCCACTGGTTCAGGAATGTCGAATGTCCTGAATTCGTGGGCCTCCGACACTACAAACTCCTCCACCGGTTCAGGAATGTCAAACGTCGTGACCTCGTGGACCTCCGATATGGCCAGGTCATCAACGGGCACGGGGAGGTCGAACGTGGTGGCCTCGTGGACCTCCGACAGGGCCAGGTCCTCCACCGGAGGAGGGACTTCGAAGGAAGTGATCTCGTGGGGTTCCGATATCGCGATCTCTTCGAAGGGTTCGGGCATTTCGAATGTCGGGATTTCCTCCGCCTCCGCGATCGCGCTCTCCTCGACCGGTGGCGGCAACTCGATGGGCGTGATCTCTTCCGGCTCTGAAAACTCGTCCATCTCTGATGGCGGAGGTGCTTCGGCCGGCGGGGGAACCTCGGTCGGCGGGGGAATCTCCGCCGAAGCGAACGCTTCCGACTCCGATATCTCACGGTCCGCCACCAGCAGGGAAGCCTCGACGGGGATGATCTCCTCCATCTCCGTCATCTCGCTCTCCAGCACCGGCGGCGACGCATCTATGGCCGCGGGCGCCGGCCCGTCGTCGCTCACTGCTTCGTCGCCCGCATCTCCCGCGCCTTCGGCGCTTTCCGTCCCGCCGTCTTCCGTCCCGCCGCCCTCAGACCCGCCGCCCTCTTCCCCGGCCGCCCCCAGAATCTCCTCTTGCGGATCACTGGCCGCCTCGTCCGGCTCCGCGCTATCGACTTCCACCTCGTCCGTTACGAGGGTGTCCTCGATGAGAACCTCGACCAGGAATGGAGGATAGGGCGTCAGTTCTATCAGTTCTTCTACCGTCGGTTCCAGGAACCTGTACCAGTAAACCGTCCCACTGACGATCAGATGAATCACGGCGGCGACGACGAATCCGACACCGAGGAAACGCCGCGACAGCCGTTTCAACCGGTGGGGAATCAGGTCTTCGAATTCGAGCTTTGCCAGCGCTTGAAGAAAGCGCCGTGCCCTATGTCGCGTAGAATGGTTCATGGCGGCTTTTCTTGTACTTAAACTATTATTAATCGCAACTATACTACATCGAAAAGAAGCAGTGAATTATGCTGGTGTCAAGGTCGGGTTGAGCCTGACCTGCATTACGACGATCGTTGTATTATGATGTGCTGGTAGTATTTTCAGTCATACCTGCATCATCTGCTTCGGATTCCCAGGGATCGACTTGATGCGTGGTGCGTTACAGGGACTGTCAGAAAGCGCAATTACACAGATCACTGCTTCAACCCAAACCGAAAGGGGGCTTTCATGACCGGGCGGGACGAGAACGTTGTCATACTCTTTCGAGGCGGTCGTCTGCCGGAATGGCATCAGCTGGACGAGGCCCGGCGGACCGACTACGAGCGCCGTCACGTCGACCTGATGCTGTCGGTTGCCGACCGCCATGGACTGATCGGCATCCACGGATACCGGATGCTGGGGCCCCGTGTGAACTGGGAGCGGTTCTGGACGATCGAATTCCCGGACCTTGACGGCGCGGAGGCCTGGATGAAGGCCGAGGCGGAACCGCCGTACGGTCGCTACGGTTACTACGACTATACCCTCACGCGCCGCTGGCGGCCTGAGTGCCTTAACTGGCTGCCACGCAAGGCCGAACCATCGGTGACCCCCGGCACCGACCCGCATATCATCCCGGTCCTTTCGGCCGATCTTTCGTCGATCGTCCTGCTGGCCTTCGGCGGGCGGCACCGGGGCGCAGACGCGGACGATTCCTGGGAGCACGACGAAGAGAGATGGCGGCGCATGCGGAAGGTGAGCCGGGACCACGGCCTTATCCACGGCGAGGTCTTCCAATTGATGGGCGCGAGCGACCGCGGCGATTACGCCTGGATCCTGGAATTCCCCGGTCTGGCCGGCATCGAGGCCTGGGTCGACGCGGAGACGGCGTCGCCACTGGCGGCCGTTCAGCGCCACGACTTCCACGTCGCCAGGCGCTGGGCACCCGAATACTTCGCCGCCTGGGCGGCGGGATGGGGTGGTGAAGGGGACGGTGGAAGATAATGTTTACGAGTTTTTGCCGGTAGTGACGGCTAAGACATTATACACCTTGCCGTGATCGGTCTCGTCCGTTGCCCGGGATCCTGCGCGGGCTATACGGGCTATGGACATTGTTCAAGGGAGAATACAATGGAAAGGGTAAACTGGCCAATGGTGGGCATTCAGGCGGCTTCCACCATCGTGATCATCGTCGTCACGCTGCTCACATTTACTTCTCAGGCCAATCGAACACTCAGGGAAGAAATGAGCGCGGAATTCACTGAAATACGCACCGAGTTCAACGCGTTAGGTTCCGAGTTCTCCGCGCTGCGAACCGAAGTGCACGACATGAACGGGAGGCTTGGTCGTGTGGAGGGACTCTTGAGGCTTGGCGCGTTGAGCGATGAGTAACGGGGCTGTTTCAGTTCTTCGGCTGGTGCCTTACGAATATTACCGCATTTAGTGTATCATCTTCCATGTACTTAAATCTGAAAGCTCTCGCGAAGGAACTCCGAGGAAGATTTACCGTCATCACGTGTTCAATCGCGAACTCATCGACTTCCGGATATCCCGATGATTCGACAATCCATGCCGTATCGATCAACTCATCTACCACATGTAATACCGCCCGAACATCTCCTTCGTGCTCGAGGTTACTTCCTGGCGGGACTGCGGCCAGAAACGGGAAAGCGCCCACTTCCGCCGTATCGAATTCAGTAGATGGTTCTTCCTGCCCGTCACTATCCTCAGGAACTCTCACGACGAATTGCAGCTTGAACGGCGGATCCCCCCAGCCTACCTTCCACGGCCGGGTTTTCTTCTGTACTTGATTCAACGCGAAGTCGTCCACCTCCGGGAATCCTGACGACACAATCACCCAGGCCGTATCGATTACGGTATTGACTGTCCGCACTTCTAACCAGACGATTCCTTCGTGCTCTATACCGCTATCTGGGGGTACAATAGCGGAAGCCCCAACAATAGCCTCTTTTGTCTTATCGAACAGCACTATAGGGTCATCAGTGGTATTATATGGACCTCCCGCCGGCCCGGTCGCTTCAGGAGTTGCTTCTTCTATCTTGTTGTCGGTTCGGCCGCATGCAAAAACCGTCATTCCGAGAAAAGCCAAAAGAGCACACAATCGCATCTCGCTAATCTCCTTGTCATGACGTACTTGGTGGCCTCTGGAGAACGGGCTTAGGGACGTTCTCAGGGACGGCTTGCAATGTTAGTCTGAATATTTGAAACTTTCTGGAAGACGTAATGGATGGTACCCGTTGTCGCATACCTTGTCAAAGGATTAGCCTGCCGCATTATTCCCTTGGACGCGGCGTCCGGAATCGTCATTTTACAACGTCGAGCACCCCTTTGACCTGATCGGCTGTTTTTACTGTCCAGGCCAACATGTCTTCAACCTCCAACTCGAGCGTCAGGCAGCGGCTGCTGTACCTCCACGCGCGGACGCCCAGCGTTTTCTCCGAGATCCTGGGATGTACCCCCATTGAACCCGTCAAGGACTACCGGGCGGAAATCACGGCGGACGTCCCCGACTGGCCCTACAACACCGTGCACGACGCGCTCGTCGACGGGTGGCAGATCGTGCAGTTTCCCCATCTCCAGGCGCCTATCGACGACCGGGACCTGGACGTCGTGGGATACGAGTTCATCTTGCAGAAACTGGAGGAGGTCCAGGATGGATAAATCCCATCTGCTCACGGATATGGAGATGGTCGGATTTATCGTAAACGGCTATCACCTGCTCGAACTCGATCTTCCCGAGGGACTCAACGAGCGCATCGCCGGACGGCTGGACGAACTGGACCACAATCCCGGCGACGCCATCGCGGAGGAGGTGCCGGAGCTCTGGCAGGCGGTCGAACATCCTGCGGTGAAAGCCGCCCTGGTCAGCCTGCTCGGCGAGGACTACGAGGTACAGGGCCACCGCCACTGGCATTGCAAGCAACCGCACACCGGCTACATGTCCTGGCACCAGGACAGCACCAACAGCCGGGACACCCGGATCGACCGGCTCCTCGGGCTGTTCTACCCCACCGACATCACCCCGGAGATGGGACCGACCATCATTGTCCCGGGCACGCAGTTCCGCAACGCGCCTACGGACCGCATGGCCACCTATACCAACATCCATGGGCAGGTGCCAATGGTCGTCAGGGCCGGGACCTTCGCCCTGACCCACTATGACCTCTGGCACGGCACCGCGGCCAATCGGACATCCATCAAACGCCATATGATCAAGTTCCTGTTCAGGCGGGTGCGGGACAACCGCGCGCCGACCTGGAACCACGATCCCGAAGCCATGAACGTGCCCACCGCCTGGGGCGGGAAACGGGACGATCCCAAGAACGTCCTGTCTTTCGGCAACCCCATCGGCGTCGGCCAGAGCGATCACTACAAGGAGCGTCAGATACGTTGGAAATGCTGGAACAATCTGCTGGGAGTCGCCGATGCACCTGACCGTTAGCAACCATTCCTTCGAATACCTCGACCTGGAAGGCACGCTGGCGCTGGCCCGGGCTATCGGCTTCAAGGGCGTGGACATCGCCGGGTTCCACGACCGGGGGCGATGCAGCCTGGAGCCGGACGAAGTGGGCGCGGACCCGCTGGGCCATGCCAACCGGCTCAACCGGTTGCTGGCGAAATACGAACTGGAGGCCGTCGATTTCTTTCCGCAGTTCGGCGCGTCTCTCGACGAACGGTCCTTCAACGCCCCGGACCCGGCGGTGCGGAAGCAGAACAGGACTTCATTCGAAGGGATCATCCGCTTCTGCGAGGCCGTCGGCATACCGGGATTCACGATCAGCCCGGGCACGCACCACCCGGGCCGCTCTTTCGAGGCAAATCTCGACACGGCCGTCGAAGCCATGAACGAATTGACCGATCTGGCCGGCGAACGGGACATCACGGTCCGCTTCGAACCCCACGTCCAGTCCGTCGTCGACACGCCGGAACGGGCGCTGGCCCTGCTGGAACGGGCGCCGGCGGCCACGGTCACGCTGGACTACTCGCACTTCGTCATGCAGTACATCCCCGAGGAACGGATCCACCCGCTCCTCGCCCGTACCGATCATTTCCACATCCGTGCGGCGCGGCCCGGGAAACTGCAGTCCCGGCTCGACGAGAACACCATCGATTTCGTGGACATCGCCCGGCGGCTCGAAGGACTGGGCTACCGGGGCTGCCTGTCCATCGAGTTCGTGTACATGACGTGGTTCGACTGCAACCGGGTCGATTGCCTGACGGAGACCATCTTCACGAAAGACCTCATGCAGCCGCACGTGCCGGTGTAACCCCACATGCCCGACCTCTATGCCGGCGCCGCCCGGCGCGTCATCAACCCTCCCATGGGTGTCCGGACCATGGGCTTCAGCTCCCGGGAAGGGCTCGTCCAGGCGATCGAAAGCGACCTGACGGCCACGGCGCTGGTCCTTTCGGACGGAAGGGCCAAGATCGTGATCGTCGCGACGGACACGGGCTGGATGGACCTGCCCGTGGTGAACGCCCTGCGGGAGCGCATCGCCGAAGTGGTGGGAACCGCCTCCTCCCACGTCATGGTCAATCTCAACCACACCCACAGTGCGCCCGCCATGCCGGAGTGGTTCCCGGACGAACCAGGACAGGTCGCGCTGCAGTCCCGCTACCAGGAAGCACTGTGCGGTTGGATCGTGGAAGCGGCCCGGGAAGCGGACGAAGGAAAGGTTTTGGCGCGTATCGGCGCGGGCCGGGGCGAATGCCCCATCGGGGTATACCGCCGGGAGACCGATCCCGACGGCGAGATCTTCCTCGGCGAAGTACCCGGCCATCCGACTGATCCGGCCGTGGGGGTCCTTCGCGTAGACAACCTGGAAGGCCGCCCCATCGCCATCCTGTTTTCCTACGGATGCCACCCGGTGACCGTCGGGCCCCGGTCCATGGTGGCTTCGCCCGATTTCCCGGGCGCGGCCCGGGACCTGGTCGAGCACGCGATCGGGGGACTATCGCTCTTTCTCCAGGGATGCGGCGGGAACATCATGCCGCGGGGCGGCCTGAGCATGGAGGCCGACTGCAGGGACGAGAAAGACCGTATCGGGGCCACGCTGGGCGCCGAGGTCGTCAAGGTCGCCGCGGGAATCCACACTCACCGGAAGCGCGGGGAGCGCCAGCGCATGGGTTCGCTGTCCCGCATTACCGTCTGGCCCTGGGAGCCGGTCACCGGCGAGGCTTGCTCGCGCCTGGCCGCCGCGGACGAATCCGTTTCGCTCGGGTTCATCGACCTGCCGCCGCTCGACGAGGCTCGGGCCATCAGGGCGGAATGCCACGAGGCTCGAGACAAAGTCCGCACACAGGGCGGCAAGACATGGGAGATGCTCGTTACCACGAGATTTATGGACTGGAGCGACCGGCTCGTCGAGGCCGTAGCAACCGGCAGCAACTCAATCGACGTCGTGGTCCAGGCCATACGAATCAACGATATCGTCCTGGCCGCGAACAGCACGGAGACTTTTTTCGAAACCGGACTGGCCATCAAGGCCGGGTCGCCGTTTCCCCAGACCCTGGCCATGGGCTACACCAACGGATGCGTATGCTACCTGCCCAGGGCGGAGGATTTCCCGGCGGGCGGCTGGGACATCCGCAAGCGCTGGTACGGCGTGCCCGACCTGTTGTTCCAGGCTTACAGCATGCCCACGGCCATCCACCCCGAATCGGAGCGGCGGGTCGTCGACGCCACGCTGGCATTGATCGACGGGCTGCGATGACCGGCGGGCGCAAGCGAGGACTGCAGATGGGTGATATTCCGATCGAACAGTACAGGAAGTCCCGCTCCAGGGCCGCGGAACTGTATTCGCGCGCGCTGGAATCGCTGGCCGGCGGGGTGGGTCACGACCTGCGCAGGGGCCATCCCCTGCCGTTGTACATTTCGCGTGCGGCCGGCTCACGCAAGTGGGACGAGGACGGCCGGGAGTACATCGACTACGGCATGGGCAACGCCGCGCTGCTGCTGGGGCACGCGCCTCCGGACGTTTGCCGGGCCATGCGCGACGCCCTCGATCTGGGGTTTCATTTCGGCAACGACCATCCGATGCAGCTGGAGTGGGCCGAGCTGATCCAGAGGATGGTTCCCTGCGCGGAACGCGTGCGCTTCGTGAACTCGGGGTCCGAGGGCAGCATGCTCGCGCTGCGTGTTGCCCGGGCCTTCACCGGCAAGACCCGGGTGCTGCGTTTCGAGGGACACTTCAGCGGATGGCACGACGGCGTGGGCAAGGGGGCCATGATCCCCTTCGACGAGCCCGTCTCGGCAGGCATCCCGCCGGCCGTCCTCGATACGATCGAAGTCATCCCGGCGGACTTGGGCCGCGTCGCCGAAGTGCTGGAGAAGGACCGGGACATCGCCGCCGTCATGCTGGAGCCGTCCGGCGCGTCCTGGGGTACCGGACCCCTTACCGTGGCCTTCAACGAGGGGCTTCGCGATCTGACCCGGAACCGCGGCGTGCTCCTGGTCTACGACGAGGTCATCACGGGATTCCGCTACGCTCCGGGCGGTTACCAGGAATACGCCGGGATCACGCCGGACCTGAGCTTCCACGGCAAGATCGTGGCGGGCGGCATGCCCGGCGGCGTGCTCGCGGGGCGCGCCGACATCATGGAAGTGTTCGACTATACCGGCGACGCCCACCGGGACCGGTACGAACGGGTGCATCACCTGGGGACCTTCAACGCCAACCCGGTCTCCACCGCCGCCGGCATCGCAACCTTGAAACGCGTGGCCACCGGTCTGCCTCACGAGCGGGCGAACCGGCTGGCCGAACAGTTGCGCCAGGGCATGGACGGCATCCTCCGCGAGGAAGGCGTGGCCGGTTACGTCTACGGCGACGCTTCCATCTTCCACGTCTACCTGGAGGCCTTTCCGGGAAGCGGCGCATCGGACCGTGAACGAATGGTCACCCGCGACGTGAACGTCCTCAAGGGGATCCCGGCTCCGGTAGTCTCCGCCTTCCAGAAGATGCTGCTCGCGCGCGGCATCGACCTGGTCTCCTACACGGGAGGCGTCACTTCCTCCGCCCACACCCACGAGGATATCGCAATAACCCTGGACGCCTTCGCTGACGTCATACGGGCCCTGGTCCGCGAGCGCGTGATCGCGACACTCAAGTAGAAAGGAGCGACAGGTCACATGAAACTCACCCTGACTTCGCCGCGGTCCAGAGTAGCACAGCTGGCTGCCATCCCGGCGCCTGATGGCTGTGACGCGCAGGTGCTTCGTCTGACTGGAAGCGGCGGTTCGACCCTTCTGGCCGAACGGGATCCTCTGTCCGCCATATATCACGCCATCCTGCCGTCCATGGAGTCAGGCGAGGTGGCAACGTGGGATGCGGCCACGGCCGAAGGTCCGACGCCCCGCTGCGGCATCGAACATGTATGCCGTGAAGACCGGGTGGAGGTGTCGCTGGGCGGCGCGCCGTTCATGACCTTTCACCACAGCGCCGCATATCCCAAACCCTTCATCAACCCCATCCTCACGCCGGGCGGTGTCAACATGCTGAGGGAGCCCATGCCGGCTTACGGCGAAGGGGAGCACCCCTGGCAGCGGGGACTCACCCTGATGCAGGGCGCCATCAACGGCGTGGATTGCTGGGGTGAATTCGACCGGCCCGGGTTCGGGCGGACCGCCCAGGATGAGATGTCCATCCACCGGGGGCCGTTGTCGCTCACGATCGCCACGGGCAACACCTGGTACGAGGCGGACCGGCCCCTCATGTCCGACCGCCGCTGGTACCGCCTCTTCGACACCGGCCGCGACGCCGTGGTACTGGATGTCCTCTTCACGCTCATCACCAATCACGGTCCCGTAACCATCGGGTCCACGAAGGAGGGCGGGTTCCTCAGCATCCGCGTCAATCCCACCATGAACGCGTCGGGCGACGGCCGGATGCGCAACGCCTACGGCGCGGACGACGAGACCGGTTGCTGGTCCCGTAGGGCGCACTGGATGGACTACTGCGGCCCGGTGGGTGGCGAGACCAGGCTGACCGGCGAGACCAGGCTGACCGCAGGCTTCGCCGTCTTCGACCACCCGGACAACCTCCGCTATCCCACGGCCTGGCACGTGAGAGGGTACGGCCTGTTCGCCGCGAACTGCTGGATGGTCTGGGACGACCACCGCTGCGAAGCGAATACGGAGACTACCTTCCGGTGGCGTGTCGTCATACACACCGGCGATACGCGCGAAGCGGCCATCGCGGACCGTTTCCTGGACTACGTGGACGGACCGCGGGCGCAGTGGGATCAGCCTGAGGCTTGACGGGACAACAGATTCGGTGATCCCTGCTCGGTATCTGAAGACTCAAAAACCCCTGCTGTGCACGAGAAAACCACCATGGCGCCGACTAATCCTGTGAGAGGCACGTTCTTGACCCCATTTAAATAACGCACACAGGAGGCGTCCATGTTGACTCACGGTGATTTAAACAAGAGGTTTGAGGCTTTTGAGCAGAACACGACCGAAAGGTCCAATAGGTTTGAGCAAGACGTGGTCAACAAATTCAACTTCTTTGCTATAGAAGTAACGAGGAAGATCAGCGCACTGAACGAGTGCGTTGACCGGCGGTTCGAAGCTGTAGACCGGCAGTTCGAAGCTGTAGACCGGCGGTTCGAAGCCGTGGAACAGCGACTCGACGCCGTGGAACAGCGACTCGACGCCGTGGAACAGCGA
>VXWP01000046.1:22314-98766 GCA_009835325.1 Gemmatimonadota bacterium
CGTGGAACAGCGACTCGACGCCGTGGAACAGCGACTCGACGCCGTGGAACAGCGACTCGACGCCGTGGAACAGCGATTGGAACGGATTGAAACGGACGTGGCGGAGATCAAGGACCTCCTGGTCAAAGTACTGGCGAAGTTGTAGTTCGGGTCGATCTGGACAGCGAATGAGGAGACCCCGCCTGCCGCTTAAACTCCTTGAAAGGCCTTCCAATCTTCCTGTATCTTGACAGGCCGTATCTTCACAGCATCGGTGCGCTTACAGGCCTGGACTCCGAGAGCTGTGGGATTGGGCCGGGCACTGGATACGGACATTGGATACTTATGTCGCGCGGCGATAGAAACGGATTCGTTTTTCGAGGGAAGGACCTATGAGTGAAGAACATCAACACGACGATCTGAAAATCGTCGAAGAGCTCAAAGAAGCGGGCGAAAACATACGGACTGAGATTTCCAAGGTCATCATCGGCCAGCAGGACGTGATTCAACAACTGCTGACCGTCCTCCTGGCTAACGGCCACGCCCTGCTGATCGGCGTTCCGGGGCTGGCCAAGACGCTGCTGATCAACACGCTATCCAGGACGCTCGATCTCAAGTTCAGCCGCATACAGTTCACGCCGGACCTGATGCCTTCCGACATCACGGGAACGGAAATCCTGGAAGAAGACCGGACGACCGGTCACCGGGAGTTCAAGTTCATCCGCGGACCGATTTTCGCGAACGTGATCCTGGCCGACGAGGTCAACCGTACGCCGCCCAAGACCCAGGCGGCCCTTCTGCAGGCGATGCAGGAACACGAAGTAACGGCCGCGGGCGAGTCCATGAAGCTCGACGAACCGTTTTTCGTCCTGGCGACGCAAAACCCCATTGAACAAGAAGGCACCTATCCGCTGCCCGAAGCCCAGTTGGACCGTTTCATGCTCAGTATTTACATGGATTATCCGTCCCGAACTGAAGAGATCGAAATCGCCCGGAGTACGACGAGCGTTCAGGAGGCCGAACCGGAGCATATCCTGACGGGGACCGACGTTAAGAAACTGCAGCAGTTAATCCGAAGAGTGCCCGTGGCGGACCATGTGGTCGAATACGCCGTCTCATTGGCACGCATGACCCGTCCGAACGAGCCGGACGCCCCGCCTTTCATCCGCGACAGGGTCAGTTGGGGCGCCGGTCCACGGGCTTCCCAGTATCTGATCCTGGGTGCAAAGGCCCGGTCGGTGCTCATGGGAAACTATACGCCCACGCCGGAAGACGTGCGCGCCCTGGCGCTGCCCGTGCTGAGGCACCGCATCGTGACCAATTTCAACGCCGACGCGGACGGGGTCACCGCCGATGACATCATCACGCAACTGATGGATGAAACGAAGGGCGCCTGATCCTTTCGAAAGGCGCCTGATCTTTCTGCAAGCTCGACAGCACACTAAACAGCACGCCATGAATTCGACCGAATACCGAAAATACCTCGATCCGATGACCGTGTCCCGGCTTGCCCGGCTGGATCTCAAGGCGCGGCTGGTCGTGGAAGGGTTCATCGCCGGGCTGCACAGCAGTCCCTACCACGGGTTCAGCGTCGAATACGCGGAACACCGGCAGTACATGCCGGGCGATCCCATCAAGCACATCGACTGGAAGGTCTTCGCCAAGTCAGACCGGTTCTACATCAAGGAATACGAAGAAGAAACCAATCTGAAATCCTATATCTTCCTGGACGTCAGCGCGTCGATGGAATTCGTGTCTACGGGTATAAGCAAGCTGGAGTACGGGAGATACCTGGCGGCCGCGCTCACCTACCTCATGCTGAGCCAGCAGGACTCCGTGGGCCTGGTGCTGTACGACGAGCGGATCAGGCAATACGTTCCCCCGCGGTCGGTCCGCAACCATCTGCACATCATTCTGCAACGGCTGCACGCCGCGGCGTCCGGATCAGGAACGCGAAGCAGGGCAACGTTTCACTCGCTGGCGGAAAGGATCAAGCGGCGCGGGCTGATCATCATCATATCCGATCTTTTCGACGAACCCGGGGACATCGTCGACAGCATCCGGCATTTCCGCCATCGAAAACATGAAGTGATCGTGTTTCGCCTGCTAGATCCCGCCGAGAAGGACTTCGAATTCCGCCATCCCGCCCGTTTCCGCGACATGGAGACCGGGGAAGAGGTGTATACCCACCCGCACGTGATCCGTGAAGCCTACCTGGGGGACCTGAAGGAACAGGACGAACTGTACACCCGCGTCTGCCGGGAGAACGCCGCGGACTATCTCAGCCTGGACACCGGCACGCCATTCGACCAGGCCCTGTTGACCTTCCTCGCAAAGCGCGCCCATTTGGGCTGACCGGCGCCCTCCAAGGTTGACGCCCGTGCCCACCTGGGCTGACGGCCGCGCCCGCTGCTAACCGGTCAGATGATCGCCGCTTCATCTTCCCTGGAGAAGAAGTGGGCCCTGGCCATGTTCACGAGGAGCGGCAGTTCCGTGTTAATGGCGGGGTCTACGAAGGCGTCCACCCTGGCGATGAACGGGTACCGGCCGGTCGTCATGTAGAGGAAAGTCTCGCTTCCCATGGGTTCCACCACTTCGACGGTCGCCTTGATCTGACGGGCTTCCCGCCAGTCCTTGTTCGCATCCACGGAAGTGATGTCCTCCGGACGGATGCCGAAAGTGACCTCCCGGTCCCGCCAGGGCGACAGGGCCTCCCGCATGCCGTCCGGAATGGGAAGCCGGAGGCTGCCCTCGTCGAAGGCCGCATGCCCGTTGTCGAAAACGACCCTGCCCTCCAGGAAGTTCATGCCCGGACTGCCGATGAAGCCCGCGACGAACCGGTTCGCCGGTTTCTCGTAAAGCTCGAGGGGCGCGGCGACCTGCTGCACCTCGCCGTCTTTCATCACCGCGATCCGGTCGCCCATGGTCATGGCTTCGACCTGGTCGTGGGTGACGTAGACGATGGTCGCCTCGAGGCTGTTATGGAGTTTGCTGATCTCCGTCCGCATCTGCACGCGCAGCTTGGCGTCCAGGTTCGAGAGGGGTTCGTCGAAGAGGAACACCTTGGGCTTGCGCACGATGGCGCGGCCCACCGCCACGCGCTGACGTTCGCCGCCCGACAGCGCCTTCGGCTTGCGGGCGAGGAGATGGCCGATGCCCAGGATGCCGGCGGTCTCGTTGACCCGCGCCTCGATCTCGGCGCGGGGATACTTGCGCAGCTTGAGCCCGAAGGCCATGTTCTCGTACACCGTCATGTGGGGGTACAGCGCGTAGTTCTGGAACACCATGGCGATGTCCCGGTCCTTCGGCGGGACGTCGTTCACGCGTTTCCCGTCGATGTGGATTTCGCCGGAAGTCACTTCTTCCAGCCCGGCGATCATGCGCAGCGTGGTGGACTTGCCGCAGCCCGAGGGGCCGACGAGAACCACGAACTCCCGATCCTTGATCTCCAGGTTTACGTTGCGGACCACGGTGTTCTTGTCGAACCGCTTGTCCACGTTCTTCAGGACTACATCCGCCATGAAAGCACTCCTCCGGGACCTCTCCGGTTGGTCTGTGAGACTCCCGTATTGTGTGACACGCAAGGGTTTTTGTCAATACAATATCCCCGCCTTCCACGCCCGGTATCCGCGCGGTTTTATTTGACTTTGCCCCATAAAAACGTTATTTTGTCTGCTCATTTTTGGGAAACATTCCACTTGCCTGTTGCGCCGTGCGCAAACCCCAGTTAACCGGACTGCCGGGAGGAGTCTTACCATGCCGCTCATCGTCGAACTGGACCAGATCAAGGAAGCCCTCGAAGGCATAGACGTCATTCAGGATATCGAAGACGGTTTCGTCGCCTATTCGCAGGGGAAGGTGCAGGTGCCGCCCGTCGGTGAGATGCACTTCGAGGATCCTCCCGGGAACGTGCATATCAAGTACGGCGCGATCGACGGAGACGACTACTACGTCATCAAGCTGGCCTCCGGGTTCACCGACAACCCGAACGTCGGCGTTCCCCGCGTCCAGGGCATGATGCTGATCTTCAACCAGCGGACCGGTCAGCCTGTGGCGATACTACTCGACGAAGGGTACCTTACCACGGTGCGCACGGCCGCCATGGGGCCGGTCGTGGCCAGGGCCCTCGCGCCGAAGAACGTGAGCCGCATCGGCGTATTCGGCACGGGACTCCAGGCGCGCATGCAGGTAGAGTACCTCAAGGGCGTCGTCGACTGTACGGACGTGATCGCCTGGGGACGTTCCGCCGAGAGCAAGGCCTCCTACAAGAACGAAATGGAAGCCCAGGGATACACCGTCGAGATCACGGATGACGCCGGCGCCGTGGCGGCGACAAGCAATCTCATCATCATGTCCACGCCGTCCCTTTCACCGCTGCTGACCGCCGACCAGGTGCGTCCCGGTACGCACATCACCGCGATGGGCTCCGACACGCCGGACAAGATCGAACTCGATCCTGGCGTCCTCGCGAAGGCCGACGTGGTCGTGGCGGACAGCATTCCGCAGTGCAGGCTGCGCGGCGAAATCGCACAGGCGATGAAGGCCGGCGCCATAACCGAGGACAAGGTGGTCGAACTCGGAAACGTGATCCAGGATCCGTCCCTGGGCCGTACTTCCGACGACCAGATCTCGATCGCCGATTCGACGGGCGTCGCAGTACAGGACATCCAGATTTCCAAAGCCGTCTATCACGCCGTAAAGTAAGGAGCAATCACATGGCAGCGGCCTTCCAGCCTTTCGAACTGGAACGCATCATGTCGGACTGGGAGCAGGTCGTGGAGTACAACCTGTCCGAGAGCGGCGCGCACCCGGTTAAAGTCAGAGAATTGATCGAACACGATCCGGACATCCTGGACCGTATGCTGGATACCGAACTGGGCTACGGATACGCGAATGGCTCGCCCGAACTGCGGGAGGCCATCGCCCAGTACTATCCCGGCGCGACCGCCGAGAACGTCCTGGTGACCATCGGGTGCATCGAGGCCAATTTCATCACGTTCCAGACATTGCTGGAAGGTGGCGGAGAGGTGGCGGTCCAGGTGCCCTGCTACCTCCAGAGCTGGGGACTCGCGCACAACCTGGGCGCCGTCCGGCGGACGTTCCGCCTCGATCCCGACCGCAACTGGGCGCTCGATACGGACAGTCTCGAAGACGCCATCTCGGACGAAACGAAGCTGATCTCCATCTGCAATCCGAACAATCCGTCCGGACAGATCCTGACGGAAGCCGAAATGGACGCCGTCGTCCGTGTGGCCGAAGGCAGCGGCGCCTACCTGCTCGCGGACGAGATCTACGCTGGGTCCGAACGGGAACGCGAGGAAGTATCGCCCACCTTCTACGGCCGGTACGACCGGGTCATCTCTGCAGGCAGCATGTCCAAGTCCTTCGCCATGCCCGGCCTGCGGATCGGCTGGCTCGTCGGTCCCCAAGACCTGATGAAGCAGCTCTGGATGCGCCACGAGTACCTGACGCTGAGCACGGCCAAGCTGTCCAACCACTTCCTCGCGCCGCTGGCGCTGCGCCCCGACGTGCGGAAGGCCATCTTCGAGCGGACGCGGGGCTATATAAGGCGCGGATGGGACAACTACCAGACCTGGATCGACGAAAACGCGGACATCCTGAGTCTCGTGCCGCCCCAGGCGACGGCCATTTCCTTTGTCCGGTACAACCTGAAGACCGATTCCGCGACGCTCGCGAACCGGCTTATCCAGGAGAAATCGGTGCTCATCGGGCCCGGCGACTACTTCGGCGTGCCCAACCATCTCCGCATCAGCTACGGCCTGCCGCCCGACTACCTGAACGAGGGGTTGCGCCGGATCTCCAGCCTGCTCCGCCAGGTCGCCGAGGAAGAGGCCGCCGGATCCGAAAACGAGCGCGGCGCGGCCGCCGGCTGATCACGGGGAGGGCCTGCCATGAAGCCGTCCCTGGATCCGCTGGTACCGGTTGACGAGTTCCCAGTAGCGCAGACCTGCACGTATATCAACGCGGCCAACGTGACGCCCATGTACCGTCCGGCGGCCGCAGCGATCACCGAATGGTACCGGGACGTCGCCGAGCACGGCAGCAACCACTTCGACGAAGAAGCCGAAGCCACGGTCTTCGACGAACTCCACCGGCAGGCAGCCCGGCTCTTCAACGCTTCTCCGACAGACATCGCCGCGGGATCCAGCACCACGGAACTCCTGAGTTCCCTTGCCTGGGCGGTCATTCCCGGCGCGGAGGCCAACGTTGTCAGCACCGACGTTTCCTTCCCCGCCTCGGTCTACCCCTGGCGTCGCGTCGCCAACCACACGGGCTGCGAGATCCGGCTTGCGCACGCGCGGGGAGAGACCGTCGATCCGGATCGCGTCAGGGACCTCGTGGACGACAATACGGCGGTGGTGGCCCTGTCCCATGTGGAGTTCCGCAGCGGCCAGCGCTGGGACCTCGCCGCCTTTGCAGAGATCGCACACCGTCACGGCGCACTGCTGGTCGTGGATGCCACGCAGTCCGCGGGCGCGGTGCCCATCGACGCGCCCGGCATGGGCGTGGACGCCGTGGCCGCCGGGGCGTACAAGTGGCTGTGCGGCCCATTCGGCGTGGCCGTCATGTACCTCGCGCCGCACCTCTACACGAGCCTCGAACCCGGCCTGGTGGGTTTTCGAAGTCAGAAGGACATCTGGGATATCCGCACCGATCCGCCCGACTACCCGGAGGACGCGTCCCGGTTCGAGTTCAGCACCATGGCTTACGGGCTGTCCGGCGGGTTCGCGAAATCGATCGGGTTCCTCGTGGACACGGGGATCGACCGGATCTTCGAACATAACCAGGTCCTGGCCGACCACCTCATCGACGGCCTGGCCGCGATCGGCGCCGAGGTCACCTCCCCGCGGGATGCCGACCAGCGTTCGGCCATCGTCACCGCCCGTTTTCCGGGCCGCGATGTCTCCGAAGTGGCTCGGTACCTGAAGCAGGCCAGCGTCATGGTCGCCCTGCGCGGCCCCGTGATCCGCTTCTCGCCCCACCTGTACAACCGGATGGCCGACGTGGAACGGGCGCTTGAAGTGATTTCCGGAATGCCCTGATTCCGATACCGGACCGGTCCGAAAAAAAAAACCAACCATGTACAAGTACCAGTGGTACCAGTCGATCTACGACAACTTTCCCGCCATTGCTGAAGAAGCCCGGAAATACGGCGAGAAAATCGGCACGCTGAAGCTGAAGCAGGACATCGGCCTGTACGCCGGAAGCTCGGCCAGACCGGGCAACCTGCCCGATTACGTACTCGACGCGATCGTGGAAGCCAACCGGGGCGGCAAGACCTACCCGGTCCGGGTGATCGAGGACGAACTACGCGAAGTCGTCAAGGACGTCTACGGCGACGAGTACGACGCGGTGGCCGCCAATACCTGCGAAGCACTGCTGCGCCTCACGCTCGAAACCCTGTGCGCGCCGCCCTCCATGCGCCACGGCGACATCTACCGCGGCCGAGTGCTCATGCCCTACGGGGAGGATTACGAGTGGATCGGCGGATACGGCCGGGCCTTCCCGCCGCGGTACAAGAACCTCCTCGTGGACCGGACCATCGCCGGCGGCGAACTGGGCATCGAGAACAAGAGCCTGGCGAACCTCGAGACGCTCTACGTCCGCATGGCCGGCGCGAAGTACGATCCCCACGGGATCCGATACAATCCCACCTCGCTGCTCACCGCCGTCGACGTGGACGGCACCATCGAAAACGTGAAGAAAGCAGCCGAAAGAAACGCTTCGCTGCTCACGGGCATCGCCACGGTGGGGTACGACACCCCCAGCTACGGGCTCGGAGAGCAGGACGAGCAAGGCGCGCCTATTCTCCTGAAGAAACTGGCCGACGTGGCCCGGGATTACGACGTACCATACATTGTCGACACTGGCGGCTCGATCCCCATCGTGGGCATGGACCCGAGGGACATCGGCTGCGACATCATCACCTTCAGCATGGACAAGCCCGGCCGCGCACCCGCGTCGGGACTGCTCATCGGCAGGGAAGAGACCATCAACCCAATCCGCAAGGGCATGGGCCTCGGCGGCCAGCGCTACGGCGAGCTGTCCTCCCACGGAAAGGCGGTCTATACCTTCAGCGATCCGGGCCGGGACACCCTGGTGGGCCTGACCGCGTACCTGAAGGTCCTGCGCGACCGGCCCCGACTGGTAACCGACCCCGTGGACCGGTTCCACGAAATCATCGTGGAGGAGTTCTCGCAGCTGGAGCCCGCACGCTTCCGCGACGACCTGATCTTCACGAAGACCTACCAGCTGGGAGGCACCGAACTCAACTACGAACGCACGTGGAAGGACGGCGCCTTCGGCATCCCGATCTTCAACCTCGAAGACCTGTGGGCCAACACCAACCCCATCGTGCTCGCCCAGGAGCACATGGGCGTCGAACCCGCCACGATCTACAGTGGGAAGATGTTCCTCGGTCCCGGCTTGGGCACGTTAGACCGGGAGGGGAACCTGATCGAGGAATACGCGGTGCTCGGCGCGAAGACCCTGGTCAAGGCCGTGGAAATCGTGTGCCGGCATGCGGGGTTGGAGGATTGACTGTTACGTTGTCTTGACGACGAAGTACTTGCATGTGATATTGAAATGTGATATCATATGACATGAACAGTCGTCAGCGGTAAATTCTGGAAGCGGTTTTTACCGACCCGATATCCTCGAACATAGAATGGCGACAAATCGAGACTCTTCTTGTTTCAGTGGGTTGTGAAGCAATAGAAGGTCGTAGATCCAGAATAGCTTTCAAGTACGGGACGCATCGAGCAGATTTTCATCGACCTCATCCGGGCAAAGAGGCTAAACCCTATCAGGTACGCGCTGCACGGGAGTTTCTTACATGTATGGGAGTAACACCATGAAGCCGATGCGCTACAGGGGATATCCAGCACGCATCGAATACAGCGATGAGGACGGATGTTTCGTCGGCCGCGTGGCTGGTATTCGCGACATCATCACGTTTCACGGAGAAAGCGTTGGAGAAGTTCGCGAGGCTTTTGAAGAGGCGGTTGAGTTCTACCTGGAAAGCTGTGACGAACGGGGCGAGGCTCCGAACAAGCCTTATTCCGGGAAACTCCTGTTGCGAATAGATCCTGAAATCCACGCAGCAGTAGCCGAGGCGGCCGATGTCGACGGCGTGAGTATAAACCAGTGGGCTGGAGAAAAGCTGTCAGAGGCGGTTGTTCAAAAACACTGATTCCGGAAAGTTCGTCGGATACCCTTCCTTAACCTGCACCGCGTATCAATTCCATCCCACGTCTTCCAGCACAAGCGACTCCATTTCATCCCACTGGCCGGAGGGCAGATCCTCCTCGCACAACTGCGCCAGTTCTTTCTCGAAGAAAAACGCCTCCTCGCCGAAGGCCGGCTCGAGGTCGTCCAGCCAGATGGCTTCTCTATCGTACCGGGCAAAAAACGGCCGCAGGACCCAGTCGGGATTGCGGCCCTGCAGGAACCGGAGGGCGATGATCTTCTCCCCGTGGATCTCGCTGATGCCCAGTACGTGGACCTTGCCGGGATGGGCCGACATGCTGGGTCCGCGCACGGTCCGGCAGATGCCGCTAACCTGCTGATAGGCGTTCTGAAAGATCTCCCAGGCCTCGACCATCGGCACGGCGAAGAAATGCTGAACGCCGGTGTCCCGCACCATGAACATGTAGTACGGCACCATCCCCAGGTCCACCTGCCTGCGCCACATGGCCGCCCACGTATCCGGATCGTCGTTGATGTTCCTCAGGATGGGCGACTGCGTGTAAACCTTCGCTCCCGTTCCGCGAATCCGGCTGACCGCCTCTGACACCACGTCGGGCCGGAGTTCGGCGGGATGGCTGCAATGGGCCATGATGGCCAGGTGCTTGCCGGCGCGGTTGATCCGTTCGAACAGCGCCAGCACGTCGTCCGCATCCGGGTCGGTGAGGTACTTGTAAGGCCAGTAGGCCAGCGATTTCGTCCCGATCCGGATCGTGTGCAGATTGGGGAGATCGGCCTTCAGCAACGCATCGATATACACGCTGAGGTTCTTTGCCCGCATGACCATGGGATCGCCGCCCGTGAAAAGCACATCGGTGACCTGGGGATTGTCTTCGAGGTATCTGATGAGACTTTCGACCTCGCGGCTGGCGAACTTCAGTTCATCGATGCCCACGAACTGCGGCCAGCGAAAGCAGAATGTACAGTAGGCGTGGCAGGTCTGGCCCTGGGAAGGGAAGAACAGGACCGTTTCCCGGTACTTGTGTTGCATGCCGTCCAGTTTCTCGTTGTCCTCCCTGGGGACGTTGTGCTCGAGCTGACCCGCGGGCTGTGGGTTCAGATCCCATCGGATCCGGTTCACGGTCCGTGCCATTTCCGCTTCCCCCGCCCCCTTTTTCACCAGGGCCGCCACCTCGTCGAAGTGGTCTGGCGACAGCATTTTCCGTTGCGGAAAGGTGAGCTGGAACATGGGATCGTCAGGGATGTTCTCCCACTGGATCAGGTGCTCCACCACGTGGGAATTGGTCCGGAAAGGCAGAACCCGCGCCACGACTTCCATTTCGAATTTCAGGTCGTCCGGGAGTCTGTCGATCTGAGGTATTTTTCGGTAGTTCCTGAGATCGTATATCCGAAACCTGGGGGTCTTGCCGTTCATGTTTCTGATCATGGTACTTTCCTTACTGATAACCGGGATCCGGCGCCCGGATATCGAAACCGCCCCGCGTGCTTCCTACAACACGACTCGATTCGGGTAGTGACAGGGTGGGGCGTCGGACTATCAATTGCAACGCGGACCCATGAGTGACGGCTCAGACCCAAAGAAGTCGGCTCGGAACGGAGAAGGGCGGCTCGGACCCATAGAAAGTGGCTTGGACCCGTGAAGTTCGATCCGCGCGGGGCGAAAAGAAAAGCCGCGATGGGATCGGAATCCAGGCGGCTTCAGGCACGGATGCCCGTGCATCCACGAGCCGCCATCGCCCCGGGTGGCACAAACAAGAAGGCCGTCCGGGCCTAAAATAGAGAGAAAGCCGTTCCGCGAGAACTATCGGAGACGCTCAACTAGTGACGCTCAATGAGCGCGAATCCCGAGGGATACGTCTTTGTCGCGCAGTTACCCGCTGTCGCCGGTTAGTTATGTGGGAGACCATTTTCGGCGGGGGCAACAACCGCGATAGAGCAGGCTACGCAGACACTGCCTCGCGCCGCGGGAGGACGATACGTCCACTTAAACCTCCTTTGGGTGAGGGCGTGTTCAGGGGAAGATCGGTACAGTTTCAAGATAACCGAAGGCGCACCGCGCTTCAAGTCCTTTCGACCAATGGCGCGAAGCCTGGCCTTCTTGCACCTGTGCTTTCCAGGAGAAGGAACTAACCGAACTTTGCGAACCAGTCCGTTCCGAACAGCCGCTCTGCCGCCGCGATGCGGTCCGCGCTTCCGAGATCCGCCCACCGCGCTTCTTCGGCCCGATAGGCTCGAATTGGGCTGCCCGTACCCGCCAGATCCAGGAAGAAGTCGATGATCGAAAAGGGACCGGTACTGGTCATCTTGCGCAACGCCTCTGGGGACACGACGTAGACGCCCATGAAGGGCAGGGCGGTAACGGGACCCTCCATCGACCGGACCGTGCGCGTCTCTCCCGTGATATCCGAACGCCAGCCGCCCAGCCGTCCCGCCCTATCGAAAAGCAGGTGACGCGAACTCTTCCTTCCCTTCACGGCCAGGGTGGCCAGAGCGTCCGAAGCCGAACCGGCATTCGAGGCGCGGTGGACCGTCATCAATTCGGAAAGATCCAGGTCGGTCAGCACGTCCACGTTGTGCACCAGGAACGGCTCCTCGCGGTCGAAGAACCACGCGGCCTTGCGCACCCCGCCGCCCGTGCCCATGATCTCCTCCTCCACGGATACGGTCAGCGAAACACCGGGGCCATCGTGCGCGGCCGCGAAGGCCTCGATCTGATCCGCGAAATGGTGGGCGTTGATGATGATGTCGGTGAAACCATGGCGGGCGAGCCGCCTGATCACCCAGTAAAGCATGGGCCTGCCGGCCACTGTCACGAGCGCTTTGGGCCGGGCGTCGGTGAGGGGCCGGAGCCGGGTGCCCAGGCCCGCCGCAAGGATCATGGCCTTCACGAATCCTCCTGCTCCCGGTGCCTCAGGCGGACCACGACCCCCTGCCGGCCCGCCAGGTGCGCCGCCAGCCGCTCCGCGAAGTACACCGATCGGTGCTGGCCGCCCGTGCATCCGAAGGCGACGGTCAGGTCCGTGAACCCGCGACGCAGGTGGTGATCGACCGCCCGGTCGACCATGGTCCGCACGTCCCCCAGGAAGGACCGTGCCTCCTCGAGTTCGTCCAGGAAGGCCGCCACCGGTGCGTCCTTTCCCGTCAGATCCGCGTATGCCGGAATGCGGCCGGGGTTCTTCACGATCCGGCAGTCGAAGACGAACCCTCCGCCGTTTCCGCTCGGATCCCGGGGCAGGCCGAGATGATAGGAGAAACTCCAGAGGTGGACGGTCAGTCCTTCACCGGAAACCTCGCCCATACGCCGGAGCGCCGGATCGTCGACGATGCGCGACCAGGCACGGTTCAGCTCAGGCAGGTCGACTGGCAGGCCGGCCCGCTCGAGCAACCCCTCGAGGTTACGGACGCCGTGGGAGATGCTGGTCAGGAAGTGGGACTTGCCTTCGTACAGGCCACGGTACCCGTAAGCGCCCAGCGCCTGCATGAGACGGACCAGGGCGTAACCGTAATAGTGCGCGAGGAACGCATCCCGGCGAAGGGGGGCATACTCGCCGGCCGCTTCGACATAGTGATCCAGGAGTTCGTCCCGGATCTCCCACGGGATGTCGGCCTTGGCATCCTGCAGGAGAGACGCTACGTCGTATTGAAGCGCGCCCTGCCGCCCGCCCTGGTAGTCGATGTAATGCGGATGTCCCTCATGCCACATGATGTTGCGGGACTGGAAGTCGCGGTACAGGAAGTAACGTGTATCCGCTTCCAGGAGGAACGCCGTGAGCCGCTCGAAATCGTTTTCGAGGGCCTGCTCGTCGAAGTCGACAGGCACGAGCTTCAGGAAGTGGTACTTGAAATAGTTCAGGTCCCACCGGATGGACTGGGCGTCGAACCGGCTCCTGGGGTAACAGACCGAAAAGTCCAGGTCCTCCGCCGCGGTGACCTGGAATCGGGGCAGGTCGTCGAGCACCTGCCTGTACATCGCGACCATTTGATCCGAGAAAGCGCCTTCCTCGGCGCGGGTGGCGGCCACCCGGCTGAACAAGGTCTCGTCACCCAGGTCCTGCTGCAGGTATACGCCCTGTTCCAGGTCCTCGGCGAAGATCTCGGGCACCGGCAGGCCGTGGCGGTTGAAGTGGCGCGAAAGCGCAAGGAAGGCGACGTTCTCCCGGCGGTCGGAATTCGCCGCGCCGATAACGGTCGATTCACCTTCCAACAACCGGTAGTACTGCCGTCTCGAGCCGTCCGCGCCCAGATTGGCGATGCGTGTCGGCGCACGGCCGAACGTGCGGCGATAGAGACGTGCCAGCCTGTCCTGGGCATCACGAGTCATGGTCGCCTGTCCCGGCCGGGTGCGGTCCGGCGTCTCATCAACCAGGCCGCTTCATGATCAGGAGCAAGGGTCTGTGATCGGTGGGATACATCCGGCGCGCGTCGTTGTTGTTGTCGAGAATGACGTAGACCCGGTCGCGGTCCATGGCGAGCCCCTCCGCCGTCTTCGCGCCGAACTGTTCGTGTTGATAGAGGTATTCCGGGTCGTTGACGATATGGGCGAAGGACCAGATCGTCGAGGGGCTGTCCACGTCCAGGTACCGGATGGTCTTCCGGATGGTCGCGGTGCTTCGCTGCAGGATGTATACGTTCTCGACCTCCCGGTGCAAACCCGTGTAACTGTTCGCCGAGCCATGATTGGCGATCTCCACGATCCGCTGCACCGGCGCCATGTCGACTTCGATCAGGCCGCAGGGCTCCCGTTCCGCGGTGACCAGGAACCGGTCCCGCGCCATCAGTGTGATGCCTTCGAGATACCCGCCGCGCGTCTGGAAGAGACCCGCCGATGCGCCTACTTTCCGGAGGCTCGTGGTGACCCAGGACGCCTTCTTTCCGTCCGCGTCGACCTTCAGAATGGCGAACGCCCCTTCGCTGGCGAGATAGAAGCTTCCGTCGTCATCGCGGGTGATGCCCTCCAGGTCCAGCCTGAACACCCCGAAGGGTTTTGGCGCTTCGAACCGGATATGCGGAACGAATACCGCGGCATCCTCCCGGAGTTCGATCCGGAAGATGGTATCGTCGTGCTTGTCGGAAACGGTGTACAGGGTGTCGTTATGGATGAAGAGTCCCGATGGCTGGTTGGATTCGGGACCTTCCACGGGGAGGACGCTGATGGCTTCGAGGAGGACCGGGTTTTCCTGCGCTGCGGCCAGCCCGGGCATCCAAAGCAGGGCCGATGCGCATAGGGCGAGCGGCGCGAGTAGGAGGCGGAATCCGAGCGGCTGGCGTGGCGCGGCCGGTAAACGAGGGGCGTCCGGACCCCGCTTTCTCCCGGAAATCCTCCTACTCCCCATCTTCCACCTCGGCGATGTATAACTTGTGCCAGCGGAAGGAACCCACGGTGCCGTCGTCGTTTACGGCATAGCCCTTCAGCCAGGGCTTCCGGAGCTGCAGGCCCATCTTGTGATAGAGGAACGCGCCGGGATAGTCCGCCACGTGTACGGCCGAGGCTTCACGGTACAGACTTTCCCGGATCTCCGGATTCAGTTCGGCCGCGGCCGCATCCACGAGGCGGTCGAAGGTGGGATTGTGCCAGTCCTGCCGGCCGTGGCCCCGGGGCTGCGAGTGCCAGATCATGTCCAGTATGTTGCGGGGGTCGAGGAAATCGGCGCCGAAGGCGATCAGCCCGAGGTTCATGTTCCACTCGTACAGATGGTCCATGTAGGTGTGCAGGTCGGCCGTCCGGATGTCCACGTCGACGCCGAGATGCTCTTTCAGCATGCTTTGTATCGCCACGCCGATCAGGCGGTCGGAGGGCGTAGGCGCCCTGAGCCACAGCTCCTGGCGGGGGAAACCCTGTCCACCCGGATATCCGGCCTCCTGCATCAGTTGCCGGGCCCGTTCGGGATCGAAGCCCTGTACCGCGGCATGCGTGTCGCCCTCGAATTCCCTGAAGCCGGGCGGGATCATGGAATAGGCCGGTACGGCCCCTCCCCGAAGGATGATGTTGCAGATGTTGTCGCGGTCCATCACCCGCGTGAAGGCTTCCCGGACGCGAATGTCGTTGAAGGGCGGCAGCTGCGTCCTGAAGAAGAGATACCAGGTATTCAGTCCGTGAAAGCGCACGAGATCTTGCTTCAGGTCGGGATCACGCTCGATGCGTTCCAGGTCGTTCACGTCCACGTTCTCCATGTCGACCTCGTCGCTCTCGTAGGGAAGGATGGTGGCCGCGGCCGCGTTGCGAAAAGGGTGTATCACCTTCTCCAGGAAGGGCTTGTGGGGGCCGTTGTAGTAGGGATTGGGAACAAGCGTCATGTGGCTGCCGTTGACCCACTCCGTGACCATAAAACCGGAATTCGTAATGATGTTCTGCGGTTCGGTCCACTTGCGGCCGTATTTGTCCACGAGCCGCTTCGGCACCGGCATGGCGTCGCCGAAAGAAACGATATGGGGCAGGTAAGGCGCCCGCTTTTCCGTCTCGATGACCAGGGTCGAATCGTCCACGGCACGGATGCCCAGGGACGTGAGATCCTTGTTCTCCCCCTTGACGATCGCTTCGGCGTTCTTGATGTCGTAATAGAAGAAGGCGTAGATGTTGGTGGATTCAGGATCAAGCATCCGGCGGTAGGAATACACGAAGTCATGGGCCGTCAGCGGCGATCCGTCGCTCCAGCGCATCCCGGACCTGAGATTGAAGGTCCAGACTATCCCGTCATCCGAGCCCCAGCTGTGCGCGGCGCCCGGGATCGGGTTCCAGTGCTCGTCCTTGAACAGCAGGGCCTCGAAGGGCAGGATCGTCTGCTCGGTATCGTAGGGCTCGATACTGGGGTCCAGGCTCTTGGGCTCCGGACTCATGGACCGCAGCACCTGACGGGAGGCGTCCACGGCGTCGTCGGGCAACGTCACGCCGATCGAGTTGACGCGGCCGCCTTCCGTGGCGGTCCCCGTCTGTTCCCCGCCACGTTCACTTTCGCCGCAGGAAACCAGCAAGAGGATCGATACAAGTACTGCGGGAGTGCGCATAGCGTACCGTCGTCTGGTGATGGAAGCGCCGGACTTCCGGAAATACTGCGCGCTAGATCCGGATCAGTTCCTTGACCAGGAGGTCGTTAATCCGGCTCGCGAAGCCCACGGGATCGTCGAGCTTGGAACCCTCGGCCACCACGGCCTGCTCGTACAACAGGCGGCCGATGGATTCGACGCGCGCATCTTCGCCGTCGCTGTCGTGGAGCTTCTGCAGGCCCTGGACCACGGGATGTCCCGCGTTGAGTTCCAGGATGCGCTTGGAGCTCTGACCGCCGCCCTCGCCCATGCGCTGCATCAGCCGTTCCATGTGGGCGCTCATGGCGCCCTCGTCGGCCACCAGGCAGGAGGCGCTGTCCTTGAGGCGCGTGGACAGCCGGATATCCTGTACCTCCGGAATCTTGCCCTTCAGGGCCTCGATCAGGGCCTGGAAGGTCTTCTCGTCGTCCTCCGCCCTGGCCTTGTCGGTTTCGTCCGCCGCAATGTCGCCTTTGTCGGCCGCCTTGTACTTCTTCTCGCGGTACTCGTCCACCGACGACATGACGAATTCGTCGATGGGGTCCGTCATGAAGAGGACGTTCCAGCCGCGGTCCCGGAAGACCTCCAGGTACGGCGTCCGCTCGAGCATGCCGCGGTGCTCGCCGATCAGGTAGTAGATCTCCTCCTGGTCGGGCGGCATCTGGTCGACGTATTCATCCATGGAAATGTACTTCCCGGCCTCGGTGTTCATGGACTCGTACACGGCCAGCGATGTAAGCGTATCCCGGTTCTCGAAGTCCTGCGCCATCCCCTCCTTGAGGATTAGGCCCAGTTCCCGGTAGAACGCCACGTACTTGTCGAACTCGTCCTTCTTCATCTCCTCCAGCACGGTGAAGATCCGCTTGACGATGTTCTTCCGGATGCGGTCGAGGATGGGGTTCTGCTGAAGGATCTCGCGGGAGACGTTGAGGGGCAGGTCCGCGCAGTCCACCACGCCCTTGATGAATCGCAGGTAGGGCGGCAGCAGCTCCTCGCAGTTCTCCATGATCTGGACCCGCTGCACGTACAGCCTGGGCCCCACTTTGGGATCGCCGAACATCATGTCGAAGGGCCGCTTGGCCGGGATGAAGAGCAACACCTTGAACTCCGTCAAGCCCTCGGCCGTGTAGTGGATCACCCTGGCCGGATCGCCGTAATCGTGGGAGATCTGGCGGTAGAAGGCGTTGTATTCGTCTTCTTCGATCTCGTCCTTCGAACGCAGCCAGAGCGCCTTCATGGAGTTGAGCGTCTCTTCCCGGACCACCGCCTCCGTCTTGTCGTCCTCCTTGTCGTCCTCGCCCTCGACGGGTTCGTGCCGTTCCACGTCCATGACGACCGGGTACTCGATGAAATCGGAGAACTCCTTGACCACCTGCCGGAGCCGCCATTCCTCCAGGAACTCCTTCTCGTCCTCCTTGAGATGGAGCGTCACGTCGGTTCCGTGGGCCTCCTTCTCCACCGACTTGATGGTGAACTCGCCCTCTCCCGCGGAGACCCAGCGGACGCCCTGGTCCTTTGGATCGCCCGCCAGGCGGGAGACCACCGTTACCCGGTCGGCCACCATGAACGCCGAGTAGAAACCCACGCCGAACTGGCCGATCAATTCGGGACGACTGGCTTCGTCGGCCTGCTGCAGAGTCTCGAGGAAGGCCCCGGTGCCGGACTTCGCGATCGTGCCCAACTGATCGATGATGGTTTCGCGGGACATCCCCGTGCCGTTGTCGGAAACCGTCAGCGTGTTCTTTTCCTTGTCGGCGATGAGCTTGATCTTCCACTCGGTGTCGCCGTCCAGCAGGTCGCTGTTGTTGATGGAATTGAAGCGGATCTTGTTGATCGCGTCGCTGGCGTTGCTGATCAATTCGCGGAGGAAGATTTCCTTGTTGGAATAGAGCGAATGGGTGATCAGGTGAAGGATCTGCCGCAACTCGCTCTTGAATTCCATGGTTTCGGTGGACGCGGTAGGTGCTTCGGACATCGGTTGGCCTTTCCTTCTGGGCAGAGGAGCGGGTTGCTCCCCGATGGACATGCCGTCCCGGGCGGTGATTTACGCCCGGATACTACGGGTCTGGTTGGTTTTTATGCGCGCAACGTGGTGCGTTCTGCCGGCCGGCCGCTCGTCTGCGTCGAGCCGGACAACATGCGTATTATAGGGACTAAAGCCGGTAAAGTCAACACGGGGCTTCCTCCAAAAAAGGCTTTGGCGGCTTCGTGACGGGGGGTAAATTGGTAACCTGGAATACACACGTTAATGAATACCGCAGATACTTCAACAAATGAGACGAAATGCGTCGATGACATGGGTTGTTCCCGTGCTTCGTACGCGGACGAAACGGGAGGCGCCGGGATGTTGACTGATGACCAGATAGCCGAATTCCGCGGGAACGGTTTCCTCAACGGAGGCCGCGTGCTCGACGACGCCGGTGTCCAGGAACTTCGCGACGAGTTGCAGCGTGTGCTCGACACCGGCCCGGAAGGCTTTCCCGAGGACGGGCCGAGGCCGGTGCTGTTCCACAACATGGTCCGCGACCGGGAACCGGAACGCTGCGTCTGGCAGATCGTGAACATCTGGGAAGTGTCCGGCGCCTACCAGCGCTTGATCCACCATCCATTCATTGTGGATGCCATCAGCCGGCTCACGGAGGCGGACGAACTGATGGTCTGGCACGACCAGATCCAGTACAAGCCGGCGGGCTACGGCGGCGTAACCAGCTGGCACCAGGATGCGCCGCTGTGGCCCATCATACGGCCTATGACGCCGGTATCCGCATGGGTCGCCCTCGACGATGCGACGGTGGAAAACGGGTGCATGTGGATGACGCCGGGCAGCCACCGGTGGGGCAACCAGATCGAGTTTCTGCGTACGCAGGCCCACCTGCAGCAGGTCGAGGACTTCGGGCGGATCGAAGGCTTTACGCCCCCGGGCGGCAATGGCGCGGAAAAGGGGCAAATGGTAGCACCCCGGCCCTGGCCGGTGAAGGCCGGCGAGGTATCGTTCCACCACTCGCTGACCTGGCACGGATCGCCCTTCAACCGGTCCGATCAACCCAGGCGGGCCATCGCCATGCATTACATGACGGGCGAGTCCCGCTTCGTCGCTTCCGGTCAGCACGTCATGAAGGCCTTCGTCGACCTGCCGGACGGGGCGCCCATGAACCAGGCGGGCGAGCATTTCCCCTTCGTGATGAGAAACGGAAAGCCGGCCGCCCTCACTGGTTAGCGAACCTGGACGGGTGAAAGCCGCCGAACGCGAAAGCCGCCGGAAGGAGTAAACCATGGACGTCGTACGCATCGGTGTGATCGGCCTCGGGAACATGGGTGGGTTCCACGTCGAATACCTCACCGAAAACGAAGTGCCGGGCGCGAAGCTGGCGGCCGTCTGCGATGTCGATCCGGATCAACTGGCGCGTGCGAAATCGCTCGCCGGCGACGGCGTCTCGACCTATGGAAGCGCCGATGAACTGCTGGCGTCAGCGGCGATCGACGCCGTAATCATCGCGACGCCCCACTACGAACATCCGCCGCTGGCGGTCAAGGCCTTTGCCCGGGGACTGCACGTGCTCTGCGAAAAACCGGCTGGCGTATATACGCGCCAGGTGCGGGAAATGAACGCGGCGGCCGAGAAGAGCGGCCTCGTCTTCGGACTGATGTTCAACCAGCGGACGCTGGGCGAGCACCGTAAGCTCAAGGAACTCGTGTCATCGGGCGAACTGGGCGAGTTGCGCCGGACGAACTACATCATCACGAACTGGTTCCGAGCGCAGAGCTACTACGACTCGGGCGGCTGGCGCGCCACGTGGTCCGGCGAAGGCGGCGGCGTGCTCGCCAACCAGTGCCCCCACAACCTCGACCTCTGGCAGTGGATCTGCGGCATGCCCGTGCGCATTCGGGCCTTCTGCGGTTTCGGCAAGTACCACGACATCGAGGTCGAAGACGACGTGACGGCCTACGCCGAGTACGAGAACGGCGCCACGGGCGTATTCATCACGACCACGGGCGAGTCGCCCGGAACCAACCGCATGGAAATCACGGGCGACAACGGTAAGGTGGTCATGGAGGAGGGCCGGATCACCTTCTGGCGCAATCGCACGCCGGCGGATGTCTTCAACCGCGAATGGAAGGGCGGTTTCGGCAGCCCGGAAACCTGGAAGTGCGAAATCCCCTTCCAGGCCGGGGGCGAAGAGCATCGCGGCATCACGAAGGACTGGGTGCGCGCGATCCTGGAAGGCACGCCGCTCATCGCGCCGGGCGTCGAAGGCATCCGGGGCGTCGAACTGGCCAACGCCATGCTGCTTTCCGCCTGGCAGGACGACTGGGTCGATATCCCGGTGGACGAAGCGCTCTACTACGAGAAGCTGCAGGAGCGGGTTCGGTCGTCCACGGTGCGCAAGAAGGAGACCGGCGGCACGACCCTGAGCGTGGAAGGCACGTTCTAGGACGGATTGTCCACGCCCACGGCATCGGTAATCCGGTCCAGGCCGTCCCTGGCCATCAGGCTGCACAGGCTCCGGTTGATGCGTTTCACCAGGGCCGGACCGTGGTAGACCAGGGCCGTGTAGACCTGGACCAGGGTCGCGCCCAACCGGATCTTCCGGTAGACGTCTTCGGCCGTGAAAATGCCCCCGGTCCCGACGATCACGTGGCGGCTGCGATCCATCCGGGGATACCAGGCCTGGATGGACGCGTCGATCAGCGCCCGGGTCGGCCGGCCGCACAGGGTCCCGGGCATGCGGTCGAGGAGCTGTGGCGAGGTATTCAGGCTATCATAGGGCTTACCGGTGGGCAGGCCGAAGACGATGCCCTTAACGAAGGGGAATGGATCCACAGCAGCGAGCGTCTCCTCGATCGTAGCAGGGTCAGTGGTCGGCACGACCTTCAGGAAGGTAGGCGGCATGGCGTCGTAACCGGCGTATCCCGCGAGCAGCTTCCCCAGCGTGCCCGGATCGTCGAAGGGGCTTCGGCCCGATGTCGTGTTCGGGCAGTTCAGATTGAGCGTCGCGTAGTCGGCAAGGCCCAAAAAGGGACGCATCGCCGCGACCAGTTCCTCCACCACCTCTTCCGTGCCCGCCGGCCTCCCGGTATTCGTCTCCACCAGGTTGATGCCCAGGGGAACGGATGGCCGGGGTTGACCGGGCTGGCCAGGCGGGCAGGATGATTGGGTCGATCCGGCCGATCCAGGCAACCGGGGTGGCCTGGCGGAAGCAAATCGCTGCGCCACTGCGTCCGCACCGTCGTTGGGCACCCCGTAATTGACCACGATCGCTTCATCCTCCGGTACACGGAACAGCCGTGGCCGTCCGGGATTGCCCGCCGAAGGATGGAACGAGACCGAACCCACCTCCACGAATCCAAAACCCGCCGAAGCGAGTCCTTCTATGGCGACGCCGTTCTTGTCGAACCCGGCGGCCAGGCCGACGGGATTGGGAAAGGCGAGCCCACCGGCTTCCACCCTGAGCCGTGGATCCTCCACGGTAAGGAGGCCCCGGAGCATTCCGCGCACAGGTGGAATGCGTCCCGCCCTGCCGACCGCGGCCAGCGTTGCACGATGTATCCACTCCGGGTCCAGACGGAATAGCAGGGGACGAATGAGGGGGTAGAGAGACATGGGCGGCGTGGTCCGGCATTGGGTCGGCGAGGCCTGTCGTTCGGCGGTTGTCGATGGGTCTATGCACGATTATATGCGGCTGCCATGCGGCGCAAGGACAAAAAAACCGGGCGCCTCTGGAAATACGAGACGCCCGGCTTGCGTCTGGAGGAATGTCAACTGATCAGGTCAGTCGTCACACCTCCGTTGTTCAGATATCATAATTCCTCCTTTCTTTTTTTGCGCCGCCGTGCTGCAGTACGAGGCGCGGTCCATGCCGATGCATCAACATGCCGGATATGATCCGGCGTCAATTCCCCGATCGAGCCGGGGAATAAACCACAAGTCACGCAGTTTCATCGAGATAAGGAAATCGAATCGCCTCCTAAAGATTCCACGGGAGCGGATGCAGGTTGCCCCGAAGTTCAAGCATACTCCGGTCTCGGCGTGACGCCGAATCCGGGACGGACGGTCGGTGCGATGCTGCCTTCCGACACCACGGGCTCGTCGAGCAGGACCGCGTCCTCCCCTCCGCTCCACCGGTCCGGATGGGTCTCCGCCAGGTCCATGCAATCCGTGGCCGCGATCAGGTGCAGCCCCCATATCTCGCCGCCGCGATGGGGGCATACGGGCACGCCGTGTGATCTCGCCAGGTCGACGATTCGCAGTCCCGCTGAAATGCCGCCGCACCAGGTGATATCCGGCTGCCACAGATCCAGGGCGCCTGCTCGGGCGATGGCGGCGAAGGCATGGTGTGAGAAATCATGCTCGCCGCCGGCCAGCAGCACCGGAGCCAGCCGCGGCCGGAGTTCCGCCAATTCGGCCAGATGGTCCGGTGTGACGAGATCCTCGAACCAGTACGGCGCATATCCGTCCAGGATCTCGTGCATCCGCTGGGCTACCTCGGTATCCCAGGACATGTAGCAGTCGAACATGAGCAACGCGTCCCGGCCGAACATCTCCCTGCAACGGGCCGCCTGGGCCACGGCCGTATCGTAGTCGGCCTCCGACCGCCACTGGTGCGATCGCTTCACCGCGGTATAGCCCAGGTCGCGAACCCGGGACAAATCGCCCCCGGTCGCGTAGGCACGGATCCTCTCCTTCTTCAACCCTCCGATCAGATCGTACACGGGCCGGCCCTCGGCCTTTCCAAGCAGATCCCACAGGGCCAGGTCGATCCCGCTCAGGGCCATGATCGCGATGCCACCGCGACCGTACGGCAGGGACTTGAAGTAAAGGTGGTCCCAGACTCGGCGGATATCTTCCACGCTTCCGATGGACCGGCCGATGAGTGCATCGCGCAGATGTCCGTTGACGATCAGTCTGCCGGGCTCGCCGCCCCCGCCATACCCGTACCCGGTCACGCCCGTGTCCGTGTCCACCCGGACCACGATCTGCCAGTAGTATTCCTGCCAGGCGCCCGTCCCTTTCTTGTCTCGTGACGGGTAGACGGCCTTGACGTCCGTGATCTTCATTCGGTAATGGCAACAAGCTGCGGATAACAGCAACAGGTCGCGGATCGGGTGGGCATGAGAAACCCGGCCGGGGAGACCCGTGCCGGGCAGCTAAACGGTTCGGAATCGAATGGGCGCTAGTGGGATCGAACCACTGACCTCCACGATGTCAACGTGGCACTCTAACCATCTGAGCTAAGCGCCCTGCAGATCAGCATTCACCAGTGTGTTCATGACCCCGAATGCCGAGGGCCGGACTCGAACCGGCACGGACTATTGAGGTCCGGGAGATTTTAAGTCTCCTGTGTCTACCAATTCCACCACCCCGGCAAACCGTCCCCGGATCTCCCAACACAACTGCACCATGGTAGGGCGCGAGCCCCTGCAAGTCAAGTGGAAAAGAACTACGGCACGCTAAGGGAGACGCGTTGGAAACGTCCGTACAGAGGACCCGGAAACATCCTTACAGAGACGCCGGAATCGTCCGTGCACATTCAGTTGCCGGCCAAAGATCCATGGCACTAACCGGGACCTTCCCCCAGTGCCCCGGACCAGCACGCGAAGGGCCGGCCCTTTCGTTCGTCGTCCTTGAAGAAGGCCAGGTAGGTCATGACGTCGTAGGCGATGAAGGCCCGGCCTGAACGGGAGGACCGGGCGAGGCGGTGCACCCGGCGCCAGGTACCCGCGTTGAAGTAGACCTGTGCGCCCCGGCTCCCGTTCCCTGGCGGGACGTCGAGGGGCACGATTTCGTGATGATGGGTGTGACCGTACACCACGAACCGGGCTCCGAGGTCCTCCACCGCTTTCTCCCTGGCGGCGTGGGCAAAGTAGGAGTCCGCTGCATCGCCCGTAACCCGGTTCCACCACGCGCCCAGCTTACCGGACAGGCCCAGCGGAACGTCCCGCGTGAACCGGAGCGCGTACTCCAGCTTGTCCACGCTCTCGAAGGGGTTGTACATCGAACCCCGGTCCCGTATGAAATCCAGGCCCAGGAAGTCGTCTACCAGGCTGTTCCACGTATCCTTGACTTTCCCTGCCTGCATCGGGGACACGCCGTGTTCATGCAGCAGCGCGTCGACCCAGACGGAGGCGGCGGCCAGCGGGCGGACATTGTCCAGTTCGCGCAGGCCTTCGATATAGGTCCGGGGAAGCAGCGAGCCCATGCGGTTGCGGACTTCGAAGGGAAATCGATTCAACAGCTCGATCACGATCGCGTCCCCCAGGGAGGGTTGGTCCCGCGAACCGGAGAAGTTGAACGGGTCGTAGATATCGCCATGGCACGCCCGGACGCCGTGCTCCCGCAGTATCCCGGCAATACGGGCCGACTCTTCGAGTTCGTGGGGGAAGGGCTGTTCAGGGTCGTTTACGAGTCCCAGGGCGGCTGCGACCTTTCTGCGAAGGAGTTGGCAGGATCTGCCTGGGATGCAGTAGAACCAATCGTGATTCCCCACCATGTAGTGGATGCCGACCTCGACCGGCACGCCGGGTGCGGATGGCCGTGGGTCTCCATTGGCGCCGCCGGGCGGAGGCAGCAGGAGGCCGCCGGGTTCGGCCAGGTTCCTCAGGCAGGTCAGCGACGGTTCGTTGTGCGCCAGGATAGCGGTGGTGATGTCGTTCAGCTTCCCGATGTAAGGCAGATCATCGGGATCGCTCCAGGGACGCGGTCCATAGTCGTTCTCCAGCCACGCGGTGGACCTGAGGACGTCCAGGATATCTCCGAGAAGGAGGATGTCGATTCGTTCGATCGGCTGGTACCGGCCTCCCTTGCGCCATGAGGCCGCGATAGCCATGTCCCGGACACGCCTGGCAAAAATCCGAAAGGCGTTTTCCTTGATGGTCTGCCCGGTCGTGCCGTCGGTAAGGTGAAGATCGCTGATGATTACTATCATGAAGGTTCTGGTCATCCATCCCGCTGGGTGAGGTCGAAACCGATCAGGTAGGTTCCACCGGTGCCCCGGCCATGGACAGTCATGCGGGCCTTTTCACCATCGGTCAATTCCCCGAGCGTGGTTGATCCCCTGAAGAGGATCGCATCGCCGCCCGCGATCTTCTTCAGGAGGAAGGATTGAAGGTCGTCCGCAGCGGCGCCCAGGGATTCGGGCAGGTGCAGGGGCAGGTTTTCAGGGATCGTTCCCTTGATTCTTCCGATAACGGCTTCGACGATCCCGCTCAGGAAATCCTTGATCTTGTCCCAGGCGTCCCTGCGGTCCACGTCGAACACCTTGAACTGGATGTAATGGATACGCTTCCCCCGCACCAGCAGGATCAGCGTGTACCAATCGTCTATCGCCTCCATTTCGAACCGGCCGCACCGGTCGGGCGTTCCTTCGCCGATCCTGAGATTCTCCTCCCCGGCGCTTCGAACGTAATTCGGCTTGCCCGACCTCCCGGAATCACATTCCCAGAAGGTGTCGAGGCTCGGCATCACGGCATGTTCGGTGGCAAACTGGCTTCGGTGGTTGATAAAGCGCAGATCGACGACGAAGCGGAAATTGGCCTTGTTGTTCGGAAGATCCGCGGGAAACAGGAAATCCGTGAGCGTGAATTCATAGAGCGGCAAGGAGATGCTCCGCATATGCACACGTGTGCGTAAACGGTCAAAAAAAGTACGACTCGGCATTCCCGGTTCAAGCAGGAAGACGGATGGGATACCTCAAGGCGCCAGGACAATCGACGTCTCGCAGATCGGATCCATCCGTGAGTCGATATATCGGAAGGAGCCGGACCGGACAATACGACCGGACCGGCCCCTGTAATTCGATTTTAGCCTATGGCGTCTTTCAAAGCTTTGCCGGCCGTAAACTTGGCCACGTTTCTCGCCGCGATCGTAATGGACTCGCCCGTACCGGGATTTCGCCCCTGGCGAGCAGCGCGGTTCGATACGCTGAACGTGCCGAAGCCGATCAGCGTGACGGAATCGCCGTCGCTGAGACTGCTCTTGATGGCGTCGAGTGCTGCGGCGACTGCGGCGTCGGCTTGCGCTTTGGACAACCCAGTAGCATCAGCAACCTTACCGGCCAATTCTGTGCGATTCATTGATTACCCTCCAGATGAAATAATGGGAGTAATGCACCCGATAGAGTGCGAGAATTCCCGCGACAGACCGTTAAAAAGGTCCTGTGCTTGCGGGTGAATTACGTGAAATGTACGTGCAATATATTTCGTACGCTATTTCGTAAGCAAGTTTTTTTTCGCTATACCTGTGTATGGTACTGCGACAGGACGGGCGATTTCATTGATTTCGATCCACGAAACTTCTATTTTTCAATCTAATCATGCCAGCAGAAAATCCGTCCAAAAGACTGCTTCTCCTGATGCCGACGACGACCTATCGCGCGGATCCGTTTCTGGAAGCGGCCCGTCGCATGAACCTTGAAGTCGTCGTGGGATCGGACTTTTGCCAGGTGCTGGCAAAGGAGTGGGACATCCCGCTTTCGCTCAGGCTCCGGTACGTGTCGCAGGCCGTGAAAGAAATCGTGGACTACGACCGTGAACATCCCCTCGATGCCATCGTGCCCGTCGACGACTATACCACCGAAATCGCCGCCAGGGCGTGTAAGGTCCTCGGCCTTCCGCACAACACGCCCGAAGCAGCCATCGCCGCGCGCAACAAGTACCGCATGCGTGAAATGCTCTCGGACGCGGGGGTATGGTGCCCCTGTTTCGCCCGGTTCGACCTGTCGCTTCCCGTCGAGGAAATCGCACTCGAACAGCGTTACCCATGTGTACTCAAGCCCATTCTGCTATCGGGCAGCCGGGGCGTAATCCGGGCCGACACGCCGGACGGCTTCATCGTAGCGTTCCGCAGGATCGGCCGCATACTCGAAAGCGCCTCGGACCGGCCGCCGAGCCTTGATCCCGACGCCCGCCGCATCATGGTGGAATCCTATATGCCCGGCCAGGAGGTTGCCCTGGAGGGGCTGTTGAACGGCGGACGCCTGCGCGTGCTCTCCCTTTTCGACAAGCCCGATCCCCTGGAAGGACCCTTTTTCGAAGAGACGATATACATAACGCCTTCGCGCTTGCCCAAAGAGACGCAAGAGGCCGTGTCCGATACCGTCCAGCAGGCTTCCACGGCCGTGGGACTCACGGAGGGACCGGTCCATGCCGAATTGCGGGTCCACCACGGCGAGGCCCGGATCATCGAGATCGCGGGCCGGTCCATCGGCGGCCTCTGCTCGCGCGTCCTGGAATACGGACTGGGGGTGTCCCTGGAGGAACTCATCCTGCGCCACGCCCTGGGGCAGGACGTGGACGGCGTCGGCCGCAAGGCGCAGGGCCGCAGCGGAGCGGATCGCGGGACGGATGGTCTCGACCGGCAGGTCGACGCGGGCAACAAGCCGGGGGCCGCGGGCGTGATGATGCTGCCGGTGCCGGAAGGCGGATTGTTCCAGGGATACGACGGCGTCGAGGAGGCGAAGAAGACCCCGGGCGTGGAGGACGTGGTCGTCACTGCGAAGGAAGGCGACATGCTGACCCCATTGCCGGAAGGGGCCGGCTACCCCGGTTTCATATTTGCCAAAGGGGATGAACCAGGCCAGGTCGAGCAGGTCCTCCGTAAGGCTCATGGCCGGCTTCAAATGCGCGTCAAGACGGTCCTGGCTACGTAGCAGGGATCGATACGGCCTGACGCGCGGCGGGGATCCGTGCCGCCCACGAAGGTCGCGTACAGGCAGAGCATCGGCAGAGAGGCAATCAAAAAGGGAGATGCAACCGTGCCAAAGCATTACGAACGGGTGATGAACATATACCGGGAGATCAGCGACCTGTACGGCGCCCTGGCCCTGATGGGGTGGGACCAGGAAACCTACATGCCGCCCAAGGGCGCGGCCAGCCGGGGACGGCAACTCGCCACCCTCTCCGGAATGGCCCACGAACGGATCACATCCGATGAAATGAGAGCGGGACTGGATTCCGCGCGGTCGGAATCGCTGGCGGCCGACGAGGAGGTCAACATTCGCGAGATCGCCCGTTCCAGCGACCGGGCCGTCAAAATCCCCGTCGACCTGGTCAAATCCATCGCGGAAACGAGTTCGGCGGCCATCGGTGTGTGGATCAAGGCCCGGCAGGAAGATGATTTCCCGGCCTTTGCCCCGTGGATAGACAAGCTGGTCACCCTCCAGCGACAGGTCGCCGAGGCCGTCGGCTACGAGGACGAACCCTACGACGCGTTGCTCGATGAGTACGAACCCTATGCCACCACGAAAGATACCGCGGCGGTCTTCGACTCGATTCGCGGCCCCCTCGTGGACCTGGTGCAGCGCATCGCGTCCTCGGAAGTAAAGCCCCGCACCGATTTCCTGGAGCGGAATTACCCTATCGACGACCAGCGGCGCATGGGCGTCACGGCCGCCGAGCGCATGGGCTTCGACTTCGAGGCCGGCCGCCTGGACATCTCCCCCCATCCCTTCTGCACACACATGGGCGTGCAGGACGTCCGCCTGACGACCCGGTACTCCGAGACCCTGCCCATGCAGTCCTTCTACGGCGTCATCCACGAGGCGGGACACGGCCTCTACGAGCAGGGCCATGACCCGGTCCACGAAGGCACGCCCCGGGGCGCGTCCGTGTCCCTGGGCATCCACGAATCCCAGTCGCGCCTGTGGGAGAACATGGTTGGCCGGAGCAGGGCCTTCTGGCGTTACTTCTACCCCGAATTCGCCGCCGTGTTCCCGGACCAGGCCGCGGACGTGACCGAAGAGGAGGTCTACGCTGCGGTTAACGAGGTGAAGCCCTCGCTCATCCGGGTCGAAGCGGATGAGATCACCTACAACCTGCACATCCTGCTCCGGTTCGAAATAGAGCGCGGCCTGTTCACGGGCGAATTCACGGCAGGCGATCTCTCCGCGGTCTGGAAAGAGAAGATGAAGTTCCTTCTCGGCATTGAGCCGCCGGACGACAGGGACGGCGTGCTGCAGGACATCCACTGGTCGCACGGGAGTTTCGGCTATTTCCCCACCTACACCCTGGGCAATCTGTACGCCGCGCAGTTCTACCGCGCCGCCGAGCGGGACCTGCCCGGCCTGTCGGACCGGATCGCCCGCGGGGAACTGCTGCCGCTGCGGGACTGGCTCAGGGATCACATCCACCGGCCCGGCATGACCCACCGCGCGGGTGACCTCGTGCGGCACGTCACCGGCGAGCCGCTCACCGCAGACTGCTTCCTGGCCTACGTAGATGGCAAATACCGTTCCCTGTACCGCCTATGAACGTTACAGGCGCCCCTTCCTTTCAGCAAGTAGCGACACCGCGGGCCGTGGCCCTGGGCCTGGCGCTTGCCGTGGTCGTCAATATCTTCTCGCTGACGAGCCATTACCTCCTCGGATACACCCACCTCACCTTCGCCCATATTGATCTCGCCCTGCTGATCCCGTTTCTCCTGGGCGTTATGGGACCCAACATACTGCTTAAGGCATACCGTCCCGCCTGGGGCCTGCGGTCGCGGGAACTGCTTTTCGTCTTCATCCTGGGCTGGGTCGGTTTCATGGTGCCGACCTGGGGGATGTCCAACTACGTAGTCAGCATCATGGCGTCGGCAGAATACTACGCCTCCCCCGAGAACCAGTGGCGCGAGTTGTTCTTTCCCTATCTCCCGGACTGGCTGGTCGTCACCAACGAACAGAACGCGAACAGCGACTACTACTGGGGACTGCCCGAAAACTCCCCGATCCCCTGGGCGGCCTGGATCATCCCCTCGTTCTGGTGGCTGTCGTTTTTCGGCGGACTCCTGGCCGTCGGTATATGTTTCGTCATCCTGATGCGCAAGCAGTGGGTGGAGCACGAGCGTCTTTCCTATCCCCTCGTGCAGACGGCGGTCGTGATGACAGAGACCACTGACGAAGAGCACTTTGCCGTGCCGACGATCATGCGGCACCGCCTGTTCCTCATCGGCGCCGTGGCTACCTTCTCCATCATGCTCTGGAATACCGCGGCGTACTGGACTCAGTGGTTTTCCTTTCCCATCGACGCCAATGTCGCGCTCAACGTCGAACTCGGCCGGTCCTTTCCCGCACACCCGATACGTATGAACGTCATCACCTTTGCCTTCTCCTATTTCATCAACATGGATATCCTGTTCAGCGTCTGGTTCTTCCAGATCGTCAATACGCTGGAACAGGGCATCCTGGCCCGTGTCGGGATCACCGGCGACTCGGGTACCGCCGTCCCCGGCGGCCTGGTCGCGGTCCAGTTCATCGGCGGCATGATCGCCTTCGCGCTATGGGGATTCTGGATCGCCCGAAGGCACCTGGCCATGGTCTGGCGGCACGTTATGGGGAAGGACACGAACCTGCGGGACGACGACGAGTTCTTCTCCTACCGCGCCGCCCTGATTTCAGGCGCCTGCGGCCTGGCATACATTATCTGGTGGCTGCACGCGGCGGGCATGTCCTTCCCGGTGATCGTGGTGTTCCTCACCCTGCTGTTCCTCTTTTACTTCGCGTTGTGCCGGGTCATGGCGGAATCAGGCCTGGTCTTCCTGGACCTGCCCATCAACGCCCACCAGTTCACCGTCGCCATGCTGGGTTCCGCCTCCCTTTCCCCGCAGAACCTGACGGGTCTCGGCCTGGGAAGCGCCTTCGCCCGCAACTGGAAGACCTTCACGATGATCACCCCCTCGCATGTCGCGCGGCTGCAGTCCATCCTGGGCATGTCGGGACGCGTGCTCTTCTTCTGGTCCGCCGTCGCCTTCGCCGTCAGCGCGGTTACGGCCATCGGCTACTCGGCCTATACGGGATACAGGATGGGCGGCGCGGCGAATTACTACGCCAACGTCGCGGGCGACCCCGGTTTCTACGACCTGATCGTCACGTGGATGAAGAACAGTACCACGATTTCGGGGGCGGAAGTGTTCTTCCTGGCCGCCGGCATGCTGATGGTCACGGGGATGACCTTGGCCCGGTACTACTTCAGCTGGTGGCCCATATCGCCCATCGGTTTCGTGGTGGCCGCCGGCGGACCCGCCCGGCATGCCTTCTTCCCCGTTTTTCTCTCCTGGCTGTTGAAGACGATCCTGATCAGGATTGGTGGCGTGCGTCTCTACCACGCCGTTCAGCCCCTGATGATCGGCATCATCGTCGGCTACGTCCTCGGCGCCGCCATTGCGGTGCTGGTGGATTATTGGTACTTTCGTGGGACCATACACGAACTGCAGTTCTTCTAGCCGGAGTACCGCGTGAATTCGCTAGAAATACACAGCGTCCTCGAGGCACTGGGCGATCCCGCGATCGCCGCCCATTCGCAGCGGTTCTTCAAGACCGGGCCGGGAGAGTACGGAGAAGGAGACCGTTTTCTCGGGATCAGGATTCCCGTGATACGTGCCCAGGTGCGCAGATACCGCGGTCTTTCCATGGCCGAGACCCTGCGCCTGCTCGTATCTCCCTATCATGAAGTACGCATGTTTTCGCTGCTGTCGCTGGTCATGAGATTCAACAAGGGCGATGAGCCGGAGAGAAGGACGATCTACGAAGCGTATCTCGATCATACGGCCTTCATAAACAACTGGGATCTCGTCGACTGCTCCGCCCATCCCATTCTGGGCGGGTACCTGGACGGGCGGGACAGGAAACCGCTCTACGTGCTGGCGGAATCGGAATCGATGTGGGAACGCAGAATGGCCATCATGGCCTGTCTGCATTTCATCAGGCGGCACGATTATGCCGACGCGCTGAGACTTTCGGGGCGCCTGTTGAACGACGGGGAAGATCTGATCCACAAAGCCGTGGGCTGGATGCTCAGAGAGATCGGAAATCGGGATCTGCCCGTTGAGCGGAAGTTTCTGAAGACCCGTTACCGGCGCATGCCCCGCACGATGCTGCGCTACGCGATAGAGCGGTTCCCTGCAGCGGAAAGAGGCCGATACCTGCGGGGCGAGGTGTAGACTTGCATACCCCGGTCCCGTAGGGTTGCCCCGGTGGAGTCCACGAATGAATGCGCAGGCCGTTCAGAAAATCAACGCGTGGATCGGCGACGGCACCCTTTCCCGGACGGCGGGCGAGGCTATCGTGCAGTGGCTGGACGACCCGGCCTGCGACGCCTTCGCCGGCGAGATTCGGGCCCTGGTCGATACCGGGAACACCGGCGAACTGGAAGACGCTTTTGGCACGTCCATCGCCTTCGGAACGGGCGGCATGCGTGGCCGCATGGGTCCGGGTCCGAACCGGTTCAATACCCTTACCGTGGGCGGAGCGGCACAGGGCCTGGCGCGGTATCTCCTCCGCGAGGACGGGCCGAAAGGCTGGTATACCCGAAGCCTCGGCGGTCGGACCGGCGCAGGCGTCGTCGTGGCGTGGGACACCCGGCACAACTCGGAGACATTCGCGAAGGAAACGGCCCGCGTGCTTGCCGCCAACGGCGTACCGGTGCTGATCTTCGATGGCTATCGCTCGACTCCCGCCCTGTCTTTTGCCGTCCGAGATCAGCAGGCCGCGGCCGGAGTAGTGATCAGCGCCAGTCACAATCCGCCAGTAGACAACGGTTTCAAAGTATACGGTCCCGACGGCGGCCAGGTGGTGGCGCCGCACGACGAGGGAATTACCGGGGAGATGCGCCGCGCAGAGGAGATTCGGCGCATACCGTTCGACGAGGGAATCGAGCGGGGCCTGATCCGGACCGTCGATCCGCAGGTGGACGCCCGGTATGGCGCCGTGCTTTCGGACCTGTCGCTGGACGATGCGCGGGACGTGCAAGTAGTGTATACACCACTGCACGGCGTGGGCATGACCTCGGTCGCCGCTGCACTGGAAGAACTGGGCTACCAGGACGTGCACTACGTAGACGAGCAGGTCGTGCCGGATGGCGCGTTCCCCACGCTAGAAGGCGGTATCGCGAATCCGGAGAAACCGTCGGCCTTCAAACTGGGCATTCGAAAGGCCGCTGAAAACGGCGCCGACCTCGTGCTGGCCAGCGACCCTGACGCCGACCGAGTCGGCTGCGCGCTTCCGTTGCCTGACCGGGGTTGGGAGGCGGCGGAAGAGGATCTCGTACTGAACGGCCACCAGATCGGCGTCCTACTCTGCCACTATGTGCTCAGCAGGAAACAGGCGGCGGGTACACTGCCCCCGAGGGGGCTCTTCTGCAAGACGGCGGTGACCTCCGACCTGGCCGCGATCATCGCCCGGTCCTGCGGCCTGGAAGTCGTGGACGACCTTCCCGTCGGTTTCAAGCACGTCGGCGCGGCCATCGATCGAATGCCGGCGGACATGACTTTCGTGTTCGGCACGGAGGAAAGCCACGGTTACCTGGCGGACGCGCGGCTCCGGGACAAAGAGGCTGCCACCGGCATCCTTCTTGCCGAGTACGCCGCCCGGGCGAAGCGAGAAAACCGGACCCTGCGCGACGAACTGGACGACATCCACCGTCGGTACGGGTATTTCAGGGAAGTTCAGCGGTCGGTCGCCCTTCCAGGCACGGAAGGCACGCGGAGGATCGTAGACCTCATGGCCGCCCTGCGCGCTAAACCGCCTCGACAGATAGGCGGACGGGCCGTATGCCGCGTGATCGACCGTCTGAGCGGCCAGTCGCGTGACCTGCGTACGGGTACGACCGGCCCCGTCGCAGGCGAACGGGTGAATATCCTGGTCTTCACCTTCTCGGAAGCCGGCCACACACGGGTGATCGTGCGCCCATCGGGTACCGAGCCCACGATCAAGTATTATGTTTCCGCGTCATCGGTCGACATGGACGGTACCCGGGGATTGATCGACAGCCTGGCGGAGTCCGTGCTCGACGCAATAATCGAATGGTGCGAAGGCGTATAACAGTCCTGCCTGGACCCACTCGAACCCGGTCGAAATCTGTCGCGTCCCTGGGCAGCACCCGGCCCCGAACAGGATAAACAACCCATCTCGAAAGGCATCGATCCATGCGCATCATCGACTCTGGCGTACTCAGCCGTAGCGTATCCGGCACCGACCGCGCAAACCTTACATTTCCAGCCGTCCTATGCAAGTCCGACGGTACGTTGATCGCCACCTGGCACAGCGGCACGACCAAGGACTGCGCGGACGAAGTAATTGAAGTCAGCCGGTCCTCCGACCTCGGGCGGACCTGGACCGCACCCGAACGGCCCTTCGAGTGCCCGGCCCTCCGCGGCGTCCGGGGATCGGTCAAGATCGTCTACCTCACGGAACTGGCGCCCGGCCGGATCATCGCCGCGTCCATGTGGATCGACCGCGAGACCTATCCCGACGCCCCTGGGCTTTTCAACCCGGAGACCGAGGGATGCGTGCCCATGTCGATCCTCCTTGCGGACTCCGAAGACAGCGGAGATACCTGGACCGCGTGGCGCGAAGTGCCCATGCCGGAAGAGATCGGGCCCGCGAGCCTGACCAATCCGATCATGCAACTGCCGGACGGCACCCTGGTTATGACCATCGAGACCAACAAGCACTATCTCGACTCCTCGAAATGGTATCAGCGGGTCGTCGCATTTCACTCCACGGACGGTGGGATGACCTGGGGTGAGCCGGTGGATATCGGGTACGATCCGACGGGCCTGATCTTCAACTGGGACCTGAGGTCGGCGGTCGCGCCGGACGGCCGAATCGGCGCATTCGCGTGGACCTACAACACCGAAACAGAGTCCTACCTGAACATCCATCGGCGCATCAGTTCCGACTGCGGCCGGACCTGGTCGGACCCGGAGGACATCGGCGTCACCGACCAGGCGGCCCATCCCGCGGTGCTGCCGGACGGCCGCGTCGTCCTTGCCTGGGTGGACCGCTTCAACGACCAGTCCATCAAGGCCCGCGTCGCGCCGTCCATCGACGGCGTCTTCAGACCGGAATCCGAGGTGACCCTGTACACCCACGAGGCGCCGAAGGAAGATCCCAAGGGCGCCCTGGGTTTCTCGGTGTGGTCCTTCGGACTGCCCTATGCGGAAGCCCTGTCCGACGGCACGGTCCTGGTGGCCTACTACGCGGGAACCGAAGACGCCATGGATGTCCTCTGGACCCGGCTTGCCCCCTGAGGCGACCATGATCGGACACTACCTCCTCACCGCCTGGCGGAACATCCTCGCGTCCCGGTCCCACGCGGCGATCAACGTGATCGGGTTCGCCATCGGCATGGCCTGCTGCCTGGTCATCCTCCTGTACATCCGCGACGAGCTGAGCTACGACCGGCACAATACGCGGGGAGATCGCATCTACCGTGTGGTGACGGACCGCACGGCGCGGACACCCGGCATCCTGGCCGACTTCATCGGCAACCAGCTACCCGAAGTGGAGGAAGTGCTGCGTATTCGGGCGACGGTGGGGACCTGGCTGTTCACAACCGATGAAAGACAATTCTACGAGCAGCGGGTCTACTGGGCGGACGGCAACCTCTTCGACGTGTTCGATGTGCCCCTGGTGCGCGGCAATCCGGAAGCCGCGCTCACGGCGCCGAATACGATGGTCATCAGCGCCTCCATGGCCCGCAAGTACTTCGGGGATGCCGACCCCATCGGCAAAACGATCACCGGTGACCACCTCTTTCCCTTCACGATTACCGCGATCATGGAGGACCCACCGCCCTATGCCCATTATCACCCCGATTTCTACGTATCCATCGCCACCACGACGGGGCGGGGCGATCCGATCCGCCTGCTGACGAACTGGGCCAACAGCCAGTACTACACGTACCTGATTCTTCCGGAAGGCGCTTCACCCGGCGGGATCGGCGCTCTGTTGCAGGCACGGCTGGATGAACATGTCGACGCCTCCGAACGGGCAACGGCCTTTACGCACACCTATACCCTGCAGCCGCTTTTCGACATCCATCTCTATTCACAACTGGAGCTGGAAATGGAGGGAAGCGGCGACGTCTCGTTCATCTGGATGCTGATCGCCATCGCGATGTTCATCCTGATGATCGCCTGCATGAATTTCACGAACCTGGCGATCGTCCGGTCCATTACCCGCGCCCGTGAAATCGGCATGCGCAAAGTCTCCGGAGCTACGCGGGGCCAGATCGTCCGGCAGTTCCTGGGCGAAACCATACTCCTGAGCGCCGTCGCGTTCCTCGTTGCCCTGGCCGCCGTCTGGGTGATCCTGCCCGTGTTCAGGTCCATGACGGGTCATGTGCTTTCCATGCCCGCACTGGAACCCTGGTCCGTGCTGGGCGGCACGGTCATCGTCCTGGCCGCCGGCGTCCTCGCCGGCGCCTACCCCGCCCTGCTGCTGTCCCGGATCAGTCCCGCGGCGATCTTCCGCGGTCCCTCGAGTACAGGTGCCGTGAACCTGCGTAAAGCCCTCGTGATCGTGCAGTTCACCATGGCCATCCTGCTGATGATCGGCACGGGAACGGTATACCTGCAACTGGAGTACATGCGGGAAAAACACCTGGGTTTCGAGAAGGAACACGTGGTGATCCTGCCCGACCTCGAAGGCATGGACTTCGACTTGATCCGGGACCGGTACCCGCAGCATGCCGGGGTAGTCAGCGTCTCCGGGGCGAACTACATGCCCGGCCGCGCGGCCGGCCGCGGGAGGCTGCCCATCCTTCCCGTCGGCCGCGTCGACGATCCGTCGGCGGGTACCGTGGAGATGCAGCATATCCATACCGAAGGGGGCATGGTCCGGACGCTTCGCCTTTCCTTGCTGGAAGGCAGGGACATCTCGTGGGAACGGGACTTCGAGTGGGTTGAGGGTCCGGACGGAGATGGGTGGGGGAGATCGACCGGAAGTCTCCTCAACGTGGAGGCGGTCAGGCGCCTGGGATGGGGTTCACCCGGAGAGGCCATGAATCAGTTTGTACGAATGAGGAACAATGAGTTGCAGGTTGTCGGGGTGGTGGGCGACTTCCACTTAAGGACCCTGCACGAGCGGATCGAACCGGTGATCTTCACCTTCGGCGGCTCCGGCTACTGGGCCGTGCGGTTCGTTCCCGGCGATCCCGGCGAGACCCTGCGGGACCTGGAATCCATGTGGAAGGCATCCATGCCGGAAATCCCCTTCACCTACTCGTTCCTCGACCAGGACGTGGACCGGCTCTATCGTTCGGATCAGTTGCTGGGCCGACTCGTGACCATGTTCGCCGGCCTGGCAGTCTTCACCGCGTGCCTCGGCCTGTTCGGGCTCGCGGTCTTCACGGCAAAACAGCGTACGAGGGAGGTGGGCATACGAAAGGCCCTCGGCGCATCGGCACGTCAACTCGTCCTGCTGCTTTCCAGGGAGTACACCGTCCTCGTGGTCATCGCGAACGTCATCGCCTGGCCGGTGGCCTACTACGTCATGCAGCAGTGGCTTAGGCAGTACGCCTACCATACCGAGGTCTCGCTGCTGCTGTTCCCCGCGGCCGGTCTGCTCGGGCTGTTGATCGCGTGGTTGACGGTCAGTTCGCAGACGCTGCGGACCGCCGCCACGAACCCGGTCGAATCGCTCCGACGCGATCAATAGACTTTATTGCGAACCGTCCCGGTACCGGAAACCGGTCCCTCATCGATAACCAACCTGCAAGTAAGGTCTACAGGCTATTCGAAGAGCAGTCCGATACCCGCCGCGATGTATTCCGGGGTGTCGCTCGGATGGAACCGGTAGCGCAGCCGACCCTCCCGGTCCACGAGGAACAGGGTGGTCGTGTGGGCTACCAGGTAATGGCCCGTCTCGTTCGGCTCCTGGTACTTGTACAGCACGCCGTAGCGTTCGGCGACCGCGTCGATCTCCTCCCGCGATCCCGTGAGACCGCGGACGTCCACCGTGGAGAAATAAGCCAGGTATTCCCTGAGCTGCTTCGGCGTGTCGCGCGAAGGATCGACAGTGATGTATATCGTACGCACGCGCTGGCCGGGTTCGAGATCGAGCACGTCGTAGACAGCCGCCAGCTTGGAAAGCATGAGCGGACAGGCGTCGGGGCAGTAGGTGTAGCCGAAGAAGATCAGGAAGGCGTCGCCGCGGTGCTCGGCCAGGTCGAACGACTCCTCGTCCTGGTCGGTGAGCGTGAAATAGCCGCCGAACCGTTCGCCGTAGTCCAGCAGTTCGGGGATGTCGATCTGCGGCGGTGGCGGCGGTTCGGTGCGGCATCCTGGAATGACCAGGGTGGCTGCGGCGACCAAGGTAGCCAGACCGCTGAGGATCGTAATCGTCGAATGATAAAAAGGCGTCTTTGTACCCAATGGAATACCTTTAGATCAACTGCACAAAATGAACGCACCTACGGACGGCTCTTCAGCACCTCGGCCGTGACGGTCCGTGCCGACTGATCGTCGAAGCGCAGCGTTAGCGTAACCTCTTCCCCTTCCTCCAGCGGGTTGCTTACACCGAATAACATGATGTGGTTGCCGCCAGGCTCCAATGCCGCCTCGCCTTGCGCCGGAACCACCACGCCTTCGATCTTATCCATCTCCATCATATCGTCGACCTGGCGCATGGCATGCAGCTCCGTGTATGCCGCGGCCGGAGTCTCAACGGACAGCAGTTCCCTGGGCTGGTCCGACCGGTTCCGGATCACCAGGTAGGCGGCGGTGACGTCCCTGTTCGGCGGCGTAGCCCGGACCCAGGCGCCGTCGATCTCCAGGTCGTCCGCCGGCTGGCAGCCGGCCGTGATGATCACCATCAATATCCAGATTCCGAAAATACACCTGTGACAGGTCTTGTTCGCCATATCGAGTACCAGGGTTCAGGTTAAGGCGCATCCGCAGGCGGCTTGTAGAATGAAGGCGCGTCCGCAGGCGGCTGAAGCGACGCCACGTACATGGCGATCTTGAAGCGCTCTTCGTCCTTGATATGGGGAAAGGGCACCATGGACGGGCTGTCGGGCATGCCTTCCCTGAGCGTGCGGGCGATCGTGACCACGTCGCGTCCGATACGGTAGGCCCCCGGGTCCCGGAAATCGCGCGGTGGAGGTTTCAACGTGTAGGAGATCGGGCCGTCGCCATGGCCGTCCATACCGTGGCACACGGTGCAGCCGTACCGGGCATACAGCGCCTTTCCGTCCTGCACGAACTCCCAGGGGATCTCGTGAAAGCCGATCGTCCCCGGCGTGATCGTGCCTTCGACCAGCTGGGCCATGAACGCCCGGGCAACGGCCTCCCTGTCATCTGGGTCCGCTGGTTCCGAGTCCGAACCGGACGAGCCGCATCCAGTGTAAAGGAGCACCAGCACGACGACGAACCATGGGCCGCCTCGAAGCCATCTGACGCTCCGAAGCCATGGACTGCCCCTGCGCCACAGGCTGCCCCGAAGCCGCAGCGCTCGAGCCGGCTTCAACCACGTTGTCCCAGCCGAAAACATGGTTCTATCCTATGGGAATTCCGTCGCACTGTCAACGACTACCGCCCTCGTATTCACCACCGGATCGGGTGGTCCGGGGCGGCGGGAGACGATGGTCCGGCGCGTCGGCAGAGGTTGGTCCGGAGCGCCGGCGGACGATGGTCCGTACCCCCGCAATTCAATTGACGATGCATGAGGGGGTGCATACATTTCCGTCGTCTTCAACGCCCCATCCCACCCACGGCCGGACCGGGCACGCACCGCAACCGGGGAGAGACCTTGCGAAGCTTCAGGGAATCGCTGTCGATCTACTTCGAGCGCCGCATGGCCCGCATACTGCTGCTCGGGATCATCAGCGGATTCCCCTGGGTGCTCATCGGCAGTTGCCTCAATCTCTGGTTGAAAGATGACGGGCTTTCCCGCACGGCCATAGGCTGGGCCAGCCTGATCTTCGGCGTGTACGCCTTCAACTTCCTTTGGGCGCCGCTGATCGACCGTATCCGGTTGCCGTTGCTGACGGGATGGCTCGGCCACCGGCGGGCCTGGATCGTTACGCTTCAGGCCGTCATCCTGGCGTGCCTGGCGCTCTGGAGCCTCGCCCATCCGACGGCGGATCTCAGCGTTGTCGTAGCGATCGGACTCGTCATAGCCATCGCGTCCGCCACCCAGGACATCGCGATCGACGCGTTGCGCATCGAGCAGATCGGCACGTCGGAATCGGAATCCATGGCCGCCGGCGCGGCCACGGCCGTCGTCGGGTGGTGGACGGGGTTCAAACTCGGCGGCGTGATCGCCCTGGAGACCGCGCAGGCCTTGCAGGCCGCCGGCGTCGAAGACTACTGGCAGACCACCTTCCTCTGTCTCGGGGCGGTGGTCATTCTCTGCAACATCGGCCTCGCCTTCGTCCGGGAGTCCACCGCCGCCGATCGCATCGCGGCACAGGCCGAGGACGACGAACGGATTGCCTCCGGCCTGGCGCTGCCGAGTGGGTTTGGGCGGGTCGTCGCCTGGTTCGCGGGTACCGTGGCCAATCCGTTGACGAGCTTCTTCCGGCGCAACGGATTCGCAATCGCCGCCGCCGTGCTCGGATTCGTCTTCCTGTTCAAGATCGGCGAAGCGTTCCTGGGCCGCATGTCCCTCATCTTCTACCGGGAGATCGGATTCAACCTGTCGGACATCGCCCTCTATTCCAAGGGGCTGGGCTGGGTCGTCACCGTGGCCTTCACCGTGCTGGGCGGTTTCTTCGCCATTCGGGTCGGACTGGTGCCGGCCATGTTCGCGGCGGGGGTCGCCATGGCGGCCACCAATCTGCTTTTCGCTACCCTGGCCTGGACGGGCAAGTCCGAGTTGATGTTCGCGACCGCCGTCGTGGCGGACGACATTACGGGCGCCTTCGCGACAGTCATATTCGTAGCCTTTATCTCGATGCTCGTCGACCGGACCTATACGGCCACGCAATACGCGCTGCTGGCCTCGATCGGTACGGCGGGGCGAACCCTCTTCGCGGCGTCCTCGGGCGCGATGGTCGACTGGCTCGATGGCGACTGGGGGACCTTTTTCATCATCACGGCGCTTATGGTGGTCCCCTCTCTCGCGTGTCTCTGGGCCATCCGGACCAGGCTGAGGGACCTGCTCGCCGGCAAGCGCGTGCGTATTTTCGGCAAGTCCATGCAGGAAGAACCCGAAGAAGCGACCTGATCACCGAACCATGGAGGCTATACATGTACATCGGAACGCAGACCCGGTGCCGGAACGATACGGATATCGAGGTCCTGGCCCAGCTCGGCGTGTTCAACGTGGACCAGACGCCGGAGGAGCCCTGGGCCGAATGGACGGCCGACCTGCTGAAGGCCCAGCGCGAGCGGTTCGACCGGTACGGGATCAGCCTCGAGATGATCCATATTCCCCTGGGCTCCGCGAGTGCCTTCCACAACGAGGCCGGCGCCATATTCCTGGGCAAGAGCGATGCGCGGGACCGCGCGCTGGACCGCATGTGCGAGACCGTGCGCATGGCTTCGGAGGCCGGGATACGGGGACTGAACTACAACATCACCCTGCTGGGCCATCTGCGTACCGAACCCAGTTACGGCCGCGGCGGCGCGAAGCTGTCGACCTTCGACTACGACAAGCTCGACCAGGCCCGGCCTGAATTCGAAGGCGGTCCCGCCGACGAGGACGAGATGTGGGAACGCATCGATCACTGGCTGAAGACGATCATCCCCGTGGCCGAGGAATACAAGGTACAGATGGCCTGCCACCCGTCGGACCCGGGCATCGGGCACGGTCGGACGTACCGGGGCGTTGCCCGAGTGCTGGGCATGTCGGACGGCTTCAAGAAGCTCATCGACCTGTACGACAGTCCCTACAACGGGCTGAACTTCTGCCAGGGCTGCATGTCGGAAAGCCTGGAGAACCCCGCGGAAGAGATCTACGACGTGATCCGCTATTTCGGCACTCGGAAGAAGATCTTCAACGTCCACTTCCGGAACATCAAGGGACGGCTGAACAACTTCGTGGAGGTCTTCCCCGACGAGGGCGACGTCGACATGCTGAAGGCGATGCGCACTTATAAGGAAGTGGGGTACGAGTACATGATCATGCCGGACCACGTACCCGGCATTTCGGGGCCCGAAGCGGGCCAGGTGGGATTCGCCTACGCCTACGGGTACATCCACGCGGCGATCCAGGCGGCGAATGCCGCGGACTAGCCTGGACTAGATCGGATTAGCGAGCCGGGGTGGCCTGTGCGGCATTGTAGGTCCGCAGCCCATCATCCCCGATCGGCTCCAGCGGCGTGAAGTCCCGGTTGTTCTGGTACCAGGGCCTGACCTCGCGCGTGCAGGCGTTGCCGACGGCGTTGTAGATCAGGTAGAAGATGGCCCGCCGCCAGGGCGAGACGTTGTCGGCCGAACCGTGGACGATGTTGCTGTGGATCAGGGCGACCGAGCCCGCGGGACCGATCAGCGGTTCGATGCCGTTCTCGTCGGCCAGTTGCTGCAGCGTGGTCTGGTCGATATGGAACAGATCGTAGCCGCGGCCCTTCGCGTCCTCGTGCAATTCCGAGTCCAGCAGGCCCCACCGGTGGGAACCCGGAATGATCAGGAGTGGCGAAGTGACGGGCGTGCAGTCGTCGATGAACACCGACGCCATGATGCAATTCGGCTCGGGCATGCCATCGACCTTGTACCATGACGGGAAATCCTGGTGCCAGGTCCAAGAAGCCCCGCTCCCGAAGCCCTGCTTGGGATTCATCCGGGTCTGGTGGAGATAGACCTCGTCCCCCAGCAACTGCCGGACGGGATCCATCAGGCGGGGAAGCCGCGCCAACCGTTCGAAGGGCTCGGAGTAGGTATGGGCGCCGAAGGCCAGCCGGGCGGCCGTGGGGTCGTCCTTCTCCCGCACCACTTCCGGACCCTGCCGGCTGAGCACGTCCGGCACCGCGGCCTTTAGCGTCCTCACTTCCTGTTCGTCGAGCAATCCGGCGAAGAACAGGTAACCCGATTCGTGAAAAGCGTCGATCTGCTGGTCGTTAAGCGTCATACTTTACCTCTTTATCTCTGCTCCCGCTCCAACTTCCTCTCTTCCACCCGCTCCATCAAACGTTCCATCGTCGGCCCAGGAATCTTCGATTTGTCATAAACGTACGCCAGGGGTACAAGCCGGGCGCCGTCGGCGTTGGCCACGGCGTAACTGTCCCGTCCCGGGAAGTACTCCAGGTATTCATCCGGCATCTGGTACATGGTCGCACCGCCGAACCGGCCGTCTTTGGCCACGGCGTAGAAGTTCAGGCTGAACATGGGCCGGCCGTCGTCCGTCAGCAGACGGTCCTCCGTCATGGCCACGGCCCGTTCGAGGGTAGCCAGGCAGGCTTCCTGGGGTGATTTGCCCTGCCGCATGAATTCCACGATGAGAAAAGCGCCGCAGACCTTTATGTTCGCCTCGCCGCGCCCCGTGGAACCGGCGGCGCCCACTTCGTTGTCGCAGTACTGGCCCGTGCCGATGATGGGGCTGTCGCCCACGCGGCCCGGGATCTTCCAGGACAGGCCGCTCGTGGTCGTCACGCTGCCGATATCACCGTTGGCGTCCACGCCGCACATGTTGATGGTGCCGCCCGGGCGATCGATCACGATATCGTCCTCGTGGTCGAGCCAGTCGTCGTCCGGGTTGAGCTGGGAACGCCAGCGCAGCCAGTCCTGCCTGCTTTCCTCCGACAGCAGGTTTTGCTCCTTGAAACCCATGCCCAGGGCGAAGCGCTTCGCGCCCTTGCCGACCAGCATGATGTGGTCGGTGTAATCCATGATCGCCTTGGCCACCAGCGACGCCGAGGCGATGTCCTCCAGCGCGGCGACGGAACCGGCCCGTCGTGTGGGACCGTGCATGACGGACGCGTCCAGGGTGACGACGCCGTCTGCGTTCGGACGCCCGCCCAACCCCACGGACTGGTCATTCGGATCCAGCTCCTGGATGTTCACGCCGGCGATGACCGCGTCGAGGGGGTCGGCCTGGTCATTCGACATCATCTCGTAGGCCTTCCTTACGCCGCGGATCCCGTTGCGAGACGAAACAATGGTTGGCGGTGCGGGTGCGCCGTGGTTAGTGGGTACGGGTGCGGCGTGGGCCTTCGCGGACGCCGCGTGACCAGCGGCAAGGCCGGTCAATGCGAGGGCGGAGGTTTCCAGAAAAGCGCGGCGGGTAACTGGCATGGGAGTACCTCGATGTATTTGGGATGAGCGTGCCGGGCGTGCGAAAGTCAGGTCGGTATTATACGTCGGCTGGTGCGGCCATGACAAGGAAAAGTGGCGATCCTGGATCAATCAATCAGCCGCTGCGGAATGGGAGTATGCGGCGTGAGGCCCGGGCGGCCTGCGGTCCGGAAGGATTGGTCTTATCTTTGGGGATTTTACGTTAAACTGAACATCATCATTAAAGTCGGGCGCGAACTCCAACCCAGAGGGTTTGTCCTGAATGTTCACTGTACGCTACGTTTAACATCGGGTATAACCTTATCCCGCTGGTGCTCGTGCTGGAGATTTTCTCCCATCGGTCTCTTTCGATTACCGCGCCGATCGCCATGCCAACCGCCCCACAGATTAACCCGGAATAGCCAGCGATTACGGCGGTCCATTGGAGTCTCTCTTTGGTACCACAGAAGAAAGAAATCAAACCACAGTCTTCTTCGGCCAGCAAACCTGCTGCTATCCCGACTGCTGCTCCTGTCCCGCCACCTATCAGAAATCCGCGTTTTTTATAGGTTCGCTTCCCCATGTAGCGTTCCAACAACACGATATCTACCCGCGGTACGGATAGCAGTTTGCTGTTTGTCAGCCTCAATAGCAAACTGTCCGAAGGACTCTCCTGTACATATCCATCGAAACGTACATCGGATGGCGAAGTAGTGACCCTTACGCGTTCTCCCAAACTCTGAGCCACTGCAACCGAGGACACAGCGCTCAAAACCAGCAACATGCAAAGACGTAATAACCAGTGCATCGGGAAGCCCCTTATCACGGACGGTCAGTTTAATTCAGTATTGTAATCAGCGAGTCACGAGGGATGGCGGTCTGTACGATGCCTTGAATATTTCATATAATGACACAGTTTCTTGAATGTCAACATTTTAGCGAGGATTTGTAATGATTGTAGACGGCAGAGGTCAGCGCGTGTCCCGGGCCTGGTGCAATACCTCGTACAGCATCACGCCCGCGGCCACGGCCAGGTTCAGCGAATCGGCCCGGCCGGCCATGGGAATGCTTACCACGGTATCGCAGGCTTCTATTGCTTCTTTGGAGAGCCCGTGCTGCTCGCCTCCCAGGCACAGGAGGAGGGGTGGGGCGTAGGTCGCGGACCGGAAGTCGGCCGGCGCGGCGTCCGCAGTGCCGATCATGGGGATATTCACTTGGCGTTTCCACTGGATCAGCGCTTCGAGGGAGGAACGGATGACCTGCTGCGAAAATACGGCGCCCATGCTTCCGCGGATAGCTTCCGGATCGTAGGGATCCGCCGTATTGCCCAGCAGGATCACGCCCGTAGTGCCAGTGGCGTCGCTCGTGCGAAGGATCGAACCCAGGTTGCCCGGGCTGCCCACGTCTTCGAGGACCACCCAGCCCAGGGTGTCGGCTGCAGCGGCATCGGCGCGCCTCGCACACGCGCCGTCCAGGGCGGTCCATCGCTGCCTTGCGACGACCCCGATCCCCGCCGGTCCGTCCTTCCCTGACAACGATCGAAAGACGTCGGCGCCGACCTCCAGGATTGCAACGCCTTCTACTCTGGCGCGGCGCACCGTGTCCTTTCCGAAATCGCTTCGTAGCAGTTCCGGCGCGAAGACGAGGGTTTCGACATCCGCCCCGGTCTGCACCGCTTCGCCGGCGAGCCGGATGCCTTCCGCGAAGAACAATCCGGTCTCCTGGCGCCTTTTGCGCTGTGAGAGCGCCCGGATCGCCTTGATTCGGGGATTCTGCAGACTGGTAATGGCCATGATTGACAACCGTACAGGAGGACTTGAACAGCGTCAAGCCTATCTTCCCGGGCGCGGACAATCACCTTGACACAGGCTTTCGGCTGGCTATACCCTTTTCCTTCACCGGTCGTTCCCCATGACCGACCGCGAACCGTTCGCATTGCGCCGGCCTGAAAGGCTCCCCATGTCGGTCACCCCGCCGGAAACAGCCCGGGAAGCCCATCGCGTATTTACGCCGAGGGAGATGGTCACGCCTCGCGCCGTGGCCGTGGGCATGGCCTGCTCGCTGATCCTGGGCGTCGCCGATCCCTACTCCAACATGATCATCCAGGGTTCGTACTTGGGCAGCAACTTCACGCCCATCGGCGTGGTCTTCCTCTTCGCCGTTCTCGTCGGCATCGTCAACACGCTGCTGCGCACCTGGTCGCCGGGACTCGCCCTCACGCAAGGCGAACTGGCCGTCGTCTACATCATGTCGCTCATCGCGTCGGCCATCCCGTCGTACGGACTGACCGAGGTCCTGCTTCCCGCCATGGCGTCCATGTACTACGCCACGCCGGAAAACCGCTGGATCGAGACCATAACCCCTCACGTGGAACCCTGGCTGTTGCCCCAGGACTCCGAGGCCGTACGATCGTTCTTCGAAGGCCTTCCCCGGGGCGGGGCCATCCCCTGGGGCGAGTGGGCCGGACCCCTCGCCGCCTGGCTCAGCTTCGTGCTGGTGCTGTACTTCGTGGTATTCTGCATTACGGTCATCCTGCGCAAGCAGTGGGTGGAGCGCGAGCGCCTGGTCTTTCCCCTGGTCAAGCTGCCGGCCGAGATGATCGATCCGGGCGAAAACGGTGCCCGTTCGCGCCTTGCGCCGTTCTTCCGCAACCGGATGATGTGGGCGGGTTTCGCCATACCCTTCCTGATCAACGCCTGGAACGCCGTACACAACTACATCTACTTCTTTCCCACCATCTACTTCCAGGAGACGATCAGTCTCTTCGGCAACCAGCTGGTGCTGCCCATAAACCTGTCCTTCCCGCTGGTGGGCTTCGCCTATCTGCTCAGTCTCGAGATCTCCTTCAGCCTCTGGCTCTTCTTCCTCATTGGCCGTTTTCAGAACCTGGCGAACGCGAGCTTCGGCATCGATCTGGCGGGCAGTACCACGCTGCCCGGCGAGTACCAGATGTTCGGCGCCCTGCTGGTCCTCGCCCTCTTCAGTCTCTGGCTGGCCCGGGCCCATATCCGCGAGATCCTGGGCAAGGCGCTACGCGGCGGAGCCACTCCGCACGACGCCAACGAACCCCTCTCCTACCGGTTCGCCGTGATCGGCGGAGGACTGGGCGTGCTGTTCCTGCTCGGATGGCTGTGGATGATCGGCCTGTCCGCCTGGCTGGCCATCATACTGCTGATCCTCGTGCTGGCGGTCTACGTCGGTTTCGCGCGGATCGTGGCCGAAGGAGGCGTCCTCTTCGCGGAGACCTTCAATCCCCAGGAGTTCATGATCCACGGGTTCACCGGACCCGTCTTCGGACCGCGCAACCTGGTCGCCATCGGGCTGACCAAGTTCTGGTTCACCCACACCCGCACGCTCATCATGCCCTCCATGGCCAACGGCCTGAAGCTGGCCGATACCGCGGGGCTCGGGAACCAGCGCTGGCTCACCGCGGCCATCGGCCTGGCCATAATCTGCAGCCTGGCCAGTTCGATCTACACGGTCATGTACCTGGCCTACGAATACGGGGGCATCAATCTCAACTGGCAGTTCTTCGGGGAGCTTCAGCAAAACCGGTTCAACTACTACGCCACGACCATCACCGCCACGTCCGAACCCGCCGGCCGATGGTTCTTCTTCGGACTGGGCGCCGCCATCATGTGGGCCCTCATGTTCCTGCGGCAGAAGTTCATATGGTGGCCCCTGCATTTCATCGGGTTTCCGGTGGGCGCCTCCGCGCCGCTCCTCACCGCCTGGTTTTCCATATTCCTGGCCTGGATGGTCAAGGGGCTCATCCTCAAGTTCGGCGGGATCGACATCTACCGCAAGATGCTGCCCTTCTTCCTGGGCCTGATCCTCGGCGAGTTCGTAAGCGCCGGATTATGGGTCATCATAGATGGATTGACGGGGGTAACGGGCCATATCATATTCAACTGAAATCCGGGTGAATCGACGCGAATCGACACCAACCGGGAGCATCGCATGATCGGCACCTGTGAACAGTCCGTCCTGTGGACCAGCGGCACGGACGGTTACGATACCTACCGCATTCCCGCGATCATCGTGACAGCCCGGGGAACGGTCCTCGCCTTCTGCGAAGGCCGGAGGAACAGCCGGAGCGATACGGGCGACATCGACCTGCTGGTGAAACGCAGTACGGACGGCGGGCGCACCTGGTCGAAGCAGTCGGTGGTCTGGGGGGACGCGGGGAACACCTGCGGCAATCCCTGCCCGGTCGTCGACCGCGAGACCGGGACCGTCTGGCTGCCGATGACCCACAACCTGGGCATCGACCACGAACCCCGGATCATCGACGGGACGAGCGAGGGCACGCGGACCGTGTGGGTCACGGCGAGCGAGGACGACGGCCGCACGTGGCGCGAACCCCGGGACATCTCCGCCATCGCCAAGCGACCGGACTGGACCTGGTACGCCACCGGGCCGGGCAACGGCATCCAGCTTTCGTCGGGCCGGCTTATGATTCCCTGCGATCATATCGAGGCCGGCACGAAGCGCTACTACTCCCATGTCGTCTACAGCGACGACCACGGGGAAACCTGGGCACTGGGCGGTTCCACTTCGATGGACCAGGTCAACGAATGCTGCGTCGTCGAGCTGGAGAACGGGGACGTGGTGCTCAACACGCGGAATTACGACCGGACCAAACGCACCCGGCAGGTCACCGTCAGCAGCGACGGCGGGATGACCTGGCGGGACCAGCGCCACGACGAAACCCTGATCGAACCGATCTGCCAGGCGGCCCTCGTCCGGTATCCCGACAAGGGCGACCGGCTGCTGTTCTCGAATCCTGCGAGCCGGGAGGAGCGGCGCAACCTGACCGTGCGTCTCTCCGGCAACGGCGGCAGATCCTGGCTCCACGAGCGGGTGCTGCATCCGGGACCGGCCGCCTATTCATCCCTGGCCGTGCTTCCGGACGGGACCGCCGCGTGTCTGTACGAGCGCGGGGAAGACCATTCCTACGAGACAATCACCCTGTCCCGGTTCGACCTGGAATGGTTGATGGATGGGTGAGCGCACACAACCGAGAACCGGAGACCGTACATGAAGGGCATCATACTCGCGGGCGGCCACGGGCTGCGCCTCTACCCGCAGACCCTGGCCATATCCAAGCAGATCATCCCCATCTTCGACAAGCCGATGATCTACTACCCGCTGTCCGTCCTCATGATGGCGGACATCCGGGACATCCTGGTCATCTCATCCCCCGACCACATCGACCTGTACCGGCGGCTCTTCGGAGACGGAAGCGCCCTTGGCATGCGTTTCGACTATGCCGTGCAACCCGCGCCGGAGGGGGTGGCGCAGGCCTTCCTGATCGGCGAGTCCTTCATCGGGAACGATCCCTGCGCGCTGATTTTCGGCGACAACTTCTTCTATGGAAGCAGCCTTTCGGAACTGGTCGAGCGTGCCGCACAGCACAGGGAAGGAGGACTCGTCTTCGCCTGCTACGTCAAGGAGCCCGAACGGTACGGCGTGGTCGAATTCGACGAGCGTCAACGGGCCGTCAACATCGAGGAGAAACCCCGCCATCCCCGGTCCAACTACGCCGTGACGGGCATGTACTTCTACGACAACGAAGTCGTATCCATCGCGAAGACCCTGCGCCCATCGGGACGGGGCGAGCTCGAGATCACCGACGTGAACAACATCTATCTGCGCAGGGGCATGCTGAAGGTGGAACGTTTCGACGAAGGGATTGTCTGGATGGATACCGGCACGCCGGAAAGCCTGCTGGAGGCGAGCAATTTCGTCCAGGCCGTCGAGCACCGGCAGGGGCTGAAGATCGGTTGCGTGGAGGAGATCGCCTACCGGAAGGGCTTCATCGACCGGAACCAGGTGCTGAGGACCGGTAACCTGGTGGAAGACAACCCGTACTGCGAGTACCTGCGCCGGCTAGCCGGTCCGGACGAATAAGGGGTCCGGGTGGCCCGCGCCAGGTCTCCCCGAGCAGGCCCTCGGCCGTTCCAAGCAGCCCCGGCTACTCCGCCTGGACGGTCTGCCGCTTCAGCCGGACGCCGGTCAGGACCGCGCCGTCGAGCAGGGCGCTGCGCATCTCCGTCTCGTACATGTGGGCATGGGACAGGTTGGCGTTTCTCAGGTCCACCCCCGTCAGGTCTGCATCGCCGAAAAGACACCAGGTCATATCCGCGCCTTCGAAACTCGTGGCCGCGGCAAAGGGATCGTCGGACTGGAACCTGGGCACGCCGATCCGGGCTGCGCGCAGGTCCGCCTTCCTGAAACTGGCGCTCGACGCGGTCGCGCCGTTGAGAAACGCACCGACCATGTGGGCGCCGTCGAAGCGGGCTCCCACGATGTGGGCGCCGATCAGCACCGCTCTCTCGAGCTTCGCGCCCGATAGATCCGCGCCGTTCATCTTCGCATCGCGAAACTCCGATTCGGTCAGATCGGCGTTGGTGAAATCGGTTCCTTCGAGGTTGGCGTCCCTGAAATCGACGCGGGGCAGAATGGCCTCCGACAGATCAAGGCCGCCCAGGTCAACGCCCGTGAGGTCGCCCGTGTCCGCCGCCCGGGCCAGCGCCTGTTCCCTGTTCAGTTTCTCCATGATTTTCCTCTATCGCACGTGGTTCTTCAACGTGCCGATTCCTTCCACGTAGGTTTCCATGTAGTCGCCGGCCTTGAGCAGGATCTTCGGTTCGCGGAACACGCCCACGCCCGCGGGCGTACCGGTCGAGATCACGTCGCCCGGCACCAGGGTCATGACGCTCGATATGCGCGACACCAGCGTGGGCACGTTGAAGATGAGGTTGTCGGTGTTGCTGTCCTGCAGCACCGTCCCGTTCAGCGTCAGTTTCACGGCGAGCGCGTTAGGATCGGGTATCTCGTCCTTCGTCACCAGCCACGGGCCCATGGGACAGAACGTGTCGTAGCTCTTGCCCTGGTGCCATTGCTGCTGCCGGAACTGGATATCGCGGGCGCTCACGTCGTTGGCCACGGTGTACCCGGCGATGTAGTCGTAGGCGTCCGCTTCGGAGACGGCCGTGGCGGTCCTGCCGATGACCACGGCGAGTTCCACCTCGTAGTCCACCTGCTCGCTTTCCGCCGGCAGCACCACGTCGTCGTACGGACCCACCACGGACGAGGTGGCCTTGGAGAAGAGCAGTGGGTGTTCGGGCAGCGGAACGTTCTGCTCTGTCGCGTGATCGAGGTAGTTGAGTCCGACGCACACGATCTTGGGCGGACGGGGTATGGGAGACGCCAGCCGCGCGCCTTCCAGGGGCGTCCGCGTACCGGCACCGCTTTCCACCGCCCGGGAGATGCGGGCCACCGCCTCGACGGCATCCGCTTCCAGAACGCCCAGCACGGTGCCGGGCAGGGACGCGTCGGCGGACCTCAGATCGACGATTTCATCGCCGACGACGGCACCGATCCGTTCCTGTCCGCTTTCTCCATAGGTCACTAGCTTCATATCCGGCTCCTGTATCTGGTCCTTTTGAATATGTTGAAGGGTTCAGAAACTGTACGGGCGCTCAGGTGCGATATTCCTTCCATTCCGGGTTCACGCAGTTCGGCGGGTCCCCCCCGCTGACCATGGCGATCAGGTTGGCCGCGGCCGTGTTGCCCATCTTGATGCGCGTGGCGACCGTCCCGCTGCCGACGTGGGGCAGCATGACTACGTTCTCCAGGTCTGCCAGGCCCGGTTCCAGTTCCGGCTCCCGCTCGAAGACGTCGAGTCCCGCGCCGGCGATGACGCCTTCGCGCAGTGCCCGTACCAGGGCCTTCTCGTCGACTACGGGTCCACGGGTCGTATTGATGAGGTAGGCCGTGGGCTTCATCAGGTCCAGTTCGCGTCCGCTGATGAGGTGGGTGGTTTCGGCCGTGAGCGGCACGTGCAGCGACACGAAATCCGATTCCCTGAGCAGGTCGTCCAGCGGGAGATACCGCGCGCCCGTGCACTCGATGGTCGCGTTGCGCCTGCGGCTCGTATAGACGACGGGCATGGAAAACCCGGCGGCCCGCCGGGCCGTGGCCGTACCGATGCGTCCCGCGCCGATAATGCCCAGCGTCTTGCCCGTGACGTCGCTGCCCAGCATCAGCAGAGGACCCCATCCCGTGAATCGGCCGTCGCGCACGAACCGGTCTCCTTCCGCGACCCGTCGGGCCGTGGCGAAAATGAGGGCCCAGGCGATATCGGCGGTCGTGTCGGTCAGCACGCCCGGGGTATTGGACACCGGAATACCGCGCCGCGTGCAGGCGTCCACGTCGACGTTGTTGTACCCGACCGCATACATGGCTATGCCCTTCAGGCCAGGAGCGATGTCCAGGACCTCGCCGTCGATGTCCTCGGTCAGCAGGCAGAGCAGCCCGTCGCGGCCACGGACCGCCTCGAGGAACTCCCCGCGGGTCATCGCCCGGTCATGGGGATTGACGTCCACCACACCGCAGGCCGCATCCAACATCCGGATGGACTCGTCGGGAATGCGCCGGGTAACGAGTACGTTAGCGCTCACCGGATTCGGGTTCCTCTTTCCATCTGCGCAGGGCCTCTTCGTAATCGCTCCGGTGGTCCAGGTCGATAAGTACCGCATCCGTGTCCACCGGTACCGCGCGGACGCTGCCTGAGTGCCGGTCGCGCAGCGCCTTCAATCCGCCCGGCATGGATTCGAACAGGATTTCCTCGCGGTACAAGGGCGACAGGATCATGGGATGTCCCCGCTTCCCGTCGTGCACCGGGAGTACCATGCCCTCGGGACGTCCCTCGTATTCGTCGATCAAACGGTTCACGATCCCGGTCGTGACCAGGGGCTGATCGCCGAGGGCGATCATGATGGCCTGATCAGGTTCGATGAACGCCAGGCCGCACCGGATCGAGGAAAGCATGTCGCCTTCCGGGTCCGGGTTGTACGCGAGGCGGACCGGCAATCCCGAGATCCGCTTTACGATGTCCATGGCGCGGTAGCCCAGCACGACGACGACTTCCTTCCCCAGGCGCGAACGCGTCAGCGTACGGACCACCTGTTCGATCAGCGTGACGCGACCGAAGGGAAGCAACTGCTTCGGCGTCCCCATGCGCTCGGAACGGCCGGCGGCGAGCACGAGACCCGTGATCATCGGATCGGCCGGGCCAGCGCCCACGGCCCGGTTTTCAGAGGATTCGTCGCCCACGTCCCGCTCCTCAGCGTAATCTTCACCCGCGGCGCGCCTGTCAATCGTCCGCGTGCGCGGCGTCTATGAAATACACCTTGTCGCGATCGTACCATTGCTGGTCCTCTTCCCGGAACCAGGTGTAGACGGTCTTCCCGTCGGGGCTGGCCGTGATGAAACGCTGTCCCATATTCGTGATCGTGGATCCCATGACGATGTTCTTGGCCATGGCCGGCCGGGGATTCAACGGCGTGGACACGCTGGACAGTTCATCCTTGAATACATTCGCCAGCAGGCCGACGGCGATCAGCGTCAACACCACTTTCGTGTATCGATCGACTTTGATTTCCATGTGGCTTGGATCCTCCACGCAGGTAGGTGAACAACAGCTGAACAGGGCCTCGGATCAAGCCGTTCCGAGCACCTGTTCATACATTCGTTCCGCGGAGAAGATGCCATACCTCGGGACGGTTTTCCTTCCGCGATTTTCGAATGCAGAATCGGGGTGAATCTATCCCTTCCCGCCGGTCCAAGTCAATCAAAAAATGCTTGACGCCAACCCCGTGGAAGTGTATGCTCTACGGACTTTGAACCGCGTTGTAAGTCAGTTACATACATAGGGTTTAGCACGACGTAAACCGAACTGGTCCGTGCTTTGCAGCGCACCCCGGGGAGCCCGTAATGGCCACTGAAATCATCATGCCCGTTCTCGGCATGACCATGGAATCCGGAATCATCGTGGAGTGGATGAAAGAGGAAGGCGATTCCGTCACGGAAGGCGAGGTGCTCTTCAACGTCGAAACCGACAAGAGCGTGATGGAAGTGGAGGCCAAGGCTTCCGGCACGCTACTCAAGATTCTGAACGGCCCGGGCGACGACGTGCCCATTCAGCAGGTCATCGGTTACATCGGCGAAGCGGGCGAGGTCATTGCCGAAGCGGTCGACGCGGGTGACCCCGGTGACGGCGACGCGGCGACGGTCGGCACTACGGACGGCGCAGCGGACGGCACCACAGGGGGCGCGGATGACGCGGCGGCCGCCGGCGCCGCAACGCCCGGACCACCCGGCCGCGTGAAGATTTCCCCGAAGGCGCGGCGGCACGCCCGCGATCTCGGCATCGCCATTGAGCACCTCGCGGGTACGGGTCCCGGCGGGCGGATCGTATTTTCCGACGTGGAGGCCTACGCCGCCCGGACCGCCGCAGCGGCACCCGCGCCGGCCCCGGCACCTCCAGCGGCTCCGACGGCACCCGCGGCCGTCCCGGCCGCAGCCGGCCCGGGTTCGAAACGCGCCCATCGCCGCGCACCGCTCAGCGGACTGCGCAAGATTGCCGCGACACGACTGGCCGAAAGCGCGTCGACCATTCCCCACTTCTACCTCACCATGGACGTAGACATGACCCGCCTCACCGGGCTTCGGGAACAGCTGATCGCCTATGGTGAGAAGCGCGGCCTGGCCAGGGTTTCCGTGAACGACCTGATCATCAAGGCCGCCGGCATCGCCCTGCGGTCCTTTCCCGCCGTCAACGCCTCTCTCGAGGGCGGCGAGGTCGTGGAATACGCCGACGTGAATGTGGGCTTCGCCGTCGCCCTCGACGACGGCCTGGTTGTGCCCGTGGTGGCATCCGCCGATCAGAAATCGGTCTTCGACATCGCCTCCGCGACCCGGTATCTGGGCGAGAAGGCCCGCGGAAAGGGTCTGGGTCCCGAAGACTACGGTTACGGCACCTTCACCATCTCCAATCTCGGCATGTTCGGCGTGGACCAGTTCACCGCCATCATCAACCCGCCGGAAGCGGCCATTCTCGCCGTGGGGCGGGTCAAGGACACCCCCGTCGTGGTGGACGGCAAGGTCGAGATCAAGGCCATGATGTCGGTCACCCTGTCCTCCGACCACCGGCTCATCGACGGTGCGGTCGCCGGCCGTTTCCTCTCCCACCTCAGGGAAATCCTCGAGCAGCCGCTCGAACTGCTGATCGGGCAGGACGGCGCGTGAGCCACTCCCGCCAAGACCACACGGACCCGCCCCAGGATATCGAGTTGCGCGTGAAAGCGCTCGAATCACTGCTCGTGGAAAAAGGACTCGTCGATCCGGAAGCGCTGGACGCACTCATCGACCTGTACCAGGACAAGATCGGCCCGGCGAACGGAAAACACGTCGTGGCGCGTGCATGGACGGATGAAGCGTTCAGACACTGGCTGCTCGACGACCCGAATGCCGCTATCGCATCGATGGGCTACGTAGGGGCGCAGGGCGAGCAGATGCGTGTCGTGGAGAACACCGACGATGTGCACAACCTCGTGGTCTGTACGCTCTGCTCCTGCTACCCGTGGCCGCTCCTCGGCCTGCCTCCCGTCTGGTACAAGTCCGCGCCATACCGAGCACAGGCTGTCGTGGATCCGCGCGGCGTGATGAGACAGTTCGGTACGGAGGTCGCCGAAGGGAAAGAGGTGCGGGTGTGGGATTCCACTTCCGAAATGCGCTACCTCGTGCTGCCGCAGCGTCCCGAAGGCACGGAGGGATGGAGTGAGAAGGAACTCATGCAGCTCGTGACGCGCAACGCCATGATCGGGGTCGAGGAGGCGCGGCCACCGGGATCGGAGGTCCGCGAAGCATGAGCGGTGTACACGATATGGGCGGGATGCGGGGATTCGGGCCGGTGCGGCCGGAACCGGAGTCCGAGGAGCCGGTCTTCCACGAGACATGGGAGGGCCGGGTGTACGGAATCGTCCGGCTCATCGGACTTCTGGGTCTGTGGAACATCGACATGTCGCGACACAACAGGGAACAGTTGCCTCCCGCCGACTATCTCGCCAACTCCTACTATGAGAACTGGTTCGCGGGGATCAGGGAGCAACTGGTAGGGGCCGGTCTCGTTTCGACGGAGGAATTGCAGACGGGCAGGGCATCGACCCCCGTACCGGAACGCGTCTTGGAGAAGGTGGTGCATGCCGAACAGGTGCGTGCGGCCCCCTACATGACTTCGAGTTACGTCCGGCCGGCGTCCTCAGCGCCCCGGTTCTCGCCGGGCGACCGCGTGCGCGCGATCAACCACAATCCACCTGGGCACACCCGTGTACCGGGCTACGTTCGAGGCCGCACGGGGATCGTGCGTGAGCACTACGGATCGCAGGTCTATCCGGACCTGAGCTCCCAGGGCGTGGAAGAGGGAAGGCACCTCTACAACGTACGCTTCGAGGGCCGTGATCTGTGGGGGGAATCGGCCAACGCGAACAGCGCCGTATATGTCGACCTCTGGGAGACGTACCTGGAGCCTGCCCCATGACCGACCCGCAACTGCCCGGCGGCACGAACGGGCCGGGGGACATCCTGCCGCGAAACATCCCGCCGGGGGACATCCCGCCGGGGGACGATGGCTCGCCGGTGTTTGCCGCGCCATGGGAGGCATCGGCGTTTGCGATCGCGGTGCGTCTCTCCGGCGAAGGTCATTTCACGTGGAGCGAGTGGGCCGCCACGCTGAGCGAGGAAATACGTGCGGCACAGCAGGAGGGCGACCCCGACCTGGGCGATACTTATTACAAGCACTGGCTCCGGGCCCTGGAGCGCCTCTGCAGAGAGCGCGGGCTCGTGTCGCAGGAGGAGGCGTCCAGCCGGAAGGACGCTTGGCAAAAGGCGTATCTCGACACGCCGCACGGGAAACCGGTCGAACTCGCGTCACGGCACCCTGGAAAACCCCCGCACGACCCATTCATGCGCCCCTGATCGCGCGCCCATGCGCTCTATAGAACGTCCGTGAGGCCGGGATTCTCCGAGCAACGGTGTATTTTGCATGGGTTGCACCCGGCATACCATTCGGAACCTTTCTTATTCGTTGACATTCAGTGCCCTCGGCAATAGTTTGCCGTGCGATATTCTTCACTTACCATACCAAATCTGAGTAAAGACACACGATATTCCGGCCGGATGATCTCGAATCAGCACGACATAGCTTCAGACCGCAACGGAAGGATCAATTCGGGATGATTGGAGCATATACCATGAATGGCATGTTCGTACGTTGCCTGTTGCTTTTCGCGTTATGGGTCTCATTGCCAACGTTTGCATATGCGGTCAAGTGGAAGGATGTCGAGCGGGAACTGCTCGTCCTGAACCAGAACCCATTCGATCCGGGATCGGAGGCGCTGATCGTATTCAACGACGGGATGCTTCGGGTCTTTTTTACCGGGGAGGTCTGGTGGGAACTTACGATTTACCGACGTATCAAGGTATTCAATAAAACCGGACGTGACTACGCGACCGTAACGATACCATACCTGAGCCAGGAAAAGATCAGCGATATCCGCGCGAGGGTCATCCTGGGCAACGGCGAGACCATTGACATGAAGTCCAATACCGTGGCCGATCTCCCCGGGCCGGACCGGTACGGCAAAATCAAGAGGTTCACCATCCCCGGGGTGGAAGACGGCTCGATCATCGAATACCAGTACAAGACCACCAGCGAGAACATCTTCTACCTGTATCCGTGGTTCTTCCAGGGATACGACTATACGCTCAGTTCCACGCTCACCGTGACCGTTCCCAAAGAATTCGAGTACAAAGGCGGCTACGTCAACCTCGCGCAGCAACCCGAGACGTCCAGGGAGCGCTGGATCGACGGCCGCGGGACCACCTACACCTGGACCGTACGCAACATGCCGGGCGTCCAGGAGGAGCCTTTCAGCCGTCCGTTGAAAAACAGGCGCGGGGGCATGAATTTCTCCTGGGTGAGTTTCAATACCGACAGGGGACGGTTCAGCATCCTCGAGAACTGGAAGGACGTCGACGACATTTACCGGGAACACTACGAGGCGCACATGAGACGACGCGGCGTCATCCCCGCGGTGGTCGACAGCCTCACGGCCGGTATCGACAATCCGTATGACAAGGTGGCGGCGATATACGACTACGTGCAACGCAACATCAGGTATACGCCCATGCCGTTCATCGGAAGCACGGGCAACTACTCCGGCCGGATCCTGGCCAGAAAAAGGGGCGAGTCGATCGATCTGACGGTGCTGCTCTGCACGATGCTCGACCAGGCCGGGATCAAGGCCCATCCCGCCCTGATCGCCCCATTGGACGGCGTGCCTTTCACGCCGTCCATGCCGACGCCCGTACAGTTTGAACGGTTGGTCACGCATGTGCCCGTAGAAGGTGGGGAGGCCATATGGCTGGACCCGACTTTCATGGGCACGCCCGTCGGGGTCGTACCCTGGCAGAATCAGGGCGTTCCGGCCCTGGTGCTGGATGGTTCCGGCGCAATAACCAGGACGCCGTCGACGAACCACATGAACCAGGAGGAACGCGAGCTTGCCCTGAGCATGAAAGCCGACGGCACCGTTTCCGCGGAAGGCAGCATAACGGCAACGGGAGAAATGGCCACAGGCTACCGCCGCGGTTATGCCTATGGCAGCGATGACGATCGGGAACAGGCATTCAGGAACCAACTTCAACGGTATGTTTCCGACGTGTCGCTGAGCAAACTGGAATTCAACGACCAGTCCAGCGGCGCGATGCCGGTCACGATGGCGTTCTCGTTTCAGGGAACCGGCCTGGCGACGGCCGCGGGGAACCGGCTTCTGGTCTCGCCCGCGGTATTCGGACGGATCGACGAGGAAGTACTGCCGGACGCAGAGAGAACCAGTACGGTCTACGTCGGACCGGTCGAGCGAACACTTGACCGCGTAACGCTGGTTCCGCCTGAAGGATACGTCGTCGAATCCATGCCGACTCCCGTGCTAGTCCGGGCGCCCTTCGGACGTTTCATGGCCAGGTACAAGAAAACACCGGAAGGCGTGTTGTATACCCGGCAATACGCACTCAATCATGCTTCGATCAGCGTCCGGCTGTACCGGGAACTGCGGTCTTTCTTCAACCGGATATCCGAATCGGATCAGCAGCAGGTGGTCCTGGTCGAACAACCGGCGCCTTAGATTGCCGCCTCATGCCGGAGGTAACGGACGGTGATTCGAGTAATGGCGGTATGCTGCATGGCCAGTCTGTGCTTGAATGCGCAGGCCGCACAGGACCAGGCCGCACAGGGCCGGGCCAACTCGCCGGAAGCGCTGCTCGGCGCGTACTATGACCTCTGGCACCAGTTGGAGCGACAGCCGACCTCCGAAGAAGTCGACATCCGGTCGCCCTATACCGCCAGCAGATACCTGGAGGAATGGGACAACTGGGAGAACGTGCGCCTAGCGCTGGCGGAATACCTGTACCAGCAGGCCCTGTTCGCGGCGTTGCGGGAGGATGTGGAGACCGCCGCGGAATACTATCGGAAATGTCTGGAAATAGATCCGGACCACCCGCGAGCGAGCGCGGCTTACGGTATAGACTTGGACGAAGCCGCACTGCAACGGGATGAGTTCACGGAGGAGAAGGCAGGACCCACCGCGCTGTCCTCCTACCTGACGTTCCTGGCTTTTCTCGAGCGGGGCGATGAACAGGCGGCCCGCAACCATTTCATGCTGGCCCAGAGCCAGAAAGCGGGGTACATCGCCTCAGAGATCGCAAAGCTGCAGGCCATTTACGATAACGCGGTCGAGCTGTTCAACCAGGGAACTTATGACGAGGCGGCAGACCGGTTCCATGTACTGATCGAAATAAGACCGAGCCAGATCGGTTACCAGGAATTCTACCGTCCAAACGCCGGAAGCATCCGGCAATACCTGGCCGATGCCATATACCGGAACGAAACGGCACGGTCCGCCCGGTTCGAAAACCGTTCGAAGGACGCGCGATTCACGGTGTGGTATACGGGAAACTGGATGTTCCAGCTCGGCGAACTGGGCCTGGAGGCCACAAGACTGGCGCCAACCGGGGCGAACCAGGCCCGCGTGCCGTTGCCGAATCTCAAGATGGCGGCCAGGTCCTACCTGGGCGGCGACCTAGGCGTTTCGATCCGCATAACGGGCTTTGTCTGGGCGGGCGCCAGCTGGTCGCAGTTCATGATAACGCCCCATGCGGAGTACACGGTGAACAACCTGGACCACTCGCCCAAAATACCGGGCGCATCCATTTCGGCCCTGTCATTCTTTGCAGAAACCTCCACCATGGTCTCGCGGACGACCCGAATGTACCTGCAGACCGGGGTCGGCCGCTATAACGCCAATTTCCCGGGTGTCCTCCTGGGGAACATCGAACGCCCGCCGAGGTTGTTGGCCCACAGGAGCACGTCGATCGGCGGATTCGTCGGCGGGGGATGCGACGTGTGGTTTTTTGCCAACGATACCGGGCTTCTTGGCGTCCGGCTGGATCTGAAGTACCATCACATGAGCGGTGACGACCCGAATTCGAATCGATCCATCACCCTGAGCGGACTCAGGGGCGGCGCAGGCATCACGTTTTCCCTGTAGCGGCATCCGGTGTTGCCTTCGTGCCGAATGGCTCGCCATGTTGACTCCCTATACATACACCACGGTCAGAGCGGTCATCTTGTGGGCGTCCGTGCTGGTCTTCCTGTGGGCGCAGCCTGCTTCCGCCGCTAACGAAAAACTGCCGGATTGGGCCCGGGACGCCATCGAATCCACCGGCGATAGTCCCGTTTTCTACGACGAAACGGCCGACGCCGAGTACCTGTTGCGGGAGAAGATCGTCACCTTCGGCGGCGACGACGCCCTTGAAAAGAATGTGGACAGGCGGGTCGTCCGGATTCTCACCGAAAAGGGCGTGGTTCACGGACACGATTACGTCTATGGATACAACCGGCTTTCCAGGATCGTCTCGATCAGGGCCTGGACGCTCAAACCGGATGGAAACGTCACCGAACTAGGTGAGGATGATATCCGCGACGTGCCAAGATACGCGAGTTACATCGAATACAGCGACGTCAGGTACAAGCTGTTCAGCGTCCCCGAAGTGGCGATGGGCGACCTGATCATCGTCGAGGTCGAAACCCACTACACGCACCCGGTCTGGTCCACGGGGTTTTCCGGCGCCTGGAGGATACAGGACAAACGTCCATGGCTTCCTGCGCACCTGGCCCGCTTCACCCTTCGAGTGGCAAAGGACTGGTCGTATAGCCACCGTGTATACGAGACAGAACACCTTGCAGATACCCGTACCGAGGCGAACGGGGCCGTGTGGGAGTGGAAGGATATGGATGTGCCACTGGGCAACGTGCAGGGAAGTCCGCCCACGGAACTCCGGTATGTCTGCGCCACGGACGATCCCCGGTGGGCGGATCGCAACCGGGTCTCCTGGGACGATATCTCCGGCCTCTACCACTGGTTGAGCAAGGACCGGCTCGCTCCGAGCCCCGCGATGAAACAGGTCGTCGCGGAGTTGATACAACATGCCGCAACACCGCTTGAGAAGATCAGGGCCATTGCGAACTACGTGCGCAAAAATATCAGCTATGTAGCGGTGGAAATGGGCATCGGCGGATTTCAGCCCAGACACGTACAGAACATCTTCACCAACAGGTACGGGGACTGCAAGGACATGAGCTCCATGATCGTCAGCCTGCTGGGGGAAGCGGAGATCACGGCGTATCCCGCATTGGTACTCACCCTGGACGTGGGCGAGATCGATCCGGAATTTCCCATGCAGTATTTCAATCACTGCATTGCATACGTGCCCGGCGTACCCGAGACCGAGGGCTGGATCGAAGCCTGGCCGGAACACGACCGGTTCGGCAGAAGCCTGTGGATCGACGCCACCTCGGAATCCGCGTCCGTGGCGGACATGCCCTGGTCCATCCAGGGGACGCATGCGCTCGTGGTTACCCCGGACAAGGGCCATTTGATCGAAACGCCTTTGTTCGGACCGGAAATGAACGTGAAGCACCGGGCGGTACGGGCCGCGCTCTCGACCGATGGAGATCTTCACCTGGAGGGAGAAGAGTACTTCACCGGAAACCACAGCATAAACTTCAGATCGTTATTGAAGCAAAGAACCGAAGGGGACAGAAAAAAATGGCTGCAGCAGTACCTTGGCAACAGGGTACCCAGGATCAAGCTCGACAGCTTCCAGCATTCGGCGTTGAACAATCTGGACGAGAAGATGGAGATTCGGTACCGCGTCACCGCAGGACGATATGCCAACCGGGCCGGGGCGCTGATGTTCTTCAGACCTCACGTCATGATTCGGTGGAAGCAGAACCCGTTCACGGACGATCAGATGGGGGAGGCCATCGCTTTTACACATCCGTTTTCGGAAATCGATACCCTGTCCATTGCGCTTCCTCCGTCATATGTGGTTGACGACCTGCCAGAAGAGACGGACATGGATACCGGGTTCGGTTCGTATCGTACCCGGTATACCGTACAGGACGGCACGCTGATCTACACGCGCCACCTTGCGATCAGGCACCGTGAGATTCCACGCGAATCCTACGCCGACTGGAAGGCCTTTTTCGGCACGGTCGTGAATTCGGACAAGGCCATGGTGGTACTGAAGCAGGATGTCAGGCGAACCTTACCGGACAGGTGACTGTATAGGGTCGAAGGACATCTTCGGATTTCCGACGACGATCAGGTCGACCGCTGATATCGAAGAAAGAACGCCAATGCCGGAATCCGGACTCAAGGCCTTTCAAACCGTGCGGGACACGGCACCGGAGCATACCTATCGCGGCGCCGTGGTCGGCTGCGGCAGGATGGGCAGCACCATCGACGACGAGCACGTCGGTCAGCCCCACTACCCGTGGCCGTGGGCGCATGCGCCGGCCATGATCGAAGCCCGGGGGATCGATCTCGTGGCCGCCGCGGACGAGGACCCCGCCAAACTCGCGGATTTCAGGCGGCGCTGGGGCTGTGCGGCCCTGTACACCGACTACCGCGAAATGGTTGAGAAGGAAGCGATCGACGTGGTCTGCCTGACCACCCGGCCCGAGCCGCGCGCGGAGATCACGGTGGGCCTGGCCGAACGGGGCGTGAAGGCCATCTTCGCCACGAAACCCATGTGCCGCACGCTGGCCGAGGCCGATGCCATGATCGAATCCTGCGCCAGACACGGCGTCATCCTCGCCATGGCCTGCCATCTCAACTGGTATGGCTACTATACGACGGCGCACAGGCTCATTGCCGAAGGCGCCATCGGACCCTTGAAGTCCATGGTCTGCCACAGCCCGTCGACGCTGTCCAACATCCAGAGCCACACCCTGGCCCTGTTGCGGCTCTTTTCCGGTGCGCGCGCGCAGTGGGTCGTCGGCCTGATCGACACGGACGAGCAGGCCGCTTCCGAAGGCGACGTACCCGGTTCGGGGATCGTCGTGTACGAAAACGGGATCCGGACGATCCTGAACTCCCGGTCGGAAACGCAGCCTTATGCCTGGTCGCTCGAGTTCATTGGCGAGACTGGCCGCATCGTCTCCCGCAACGCCCACGCCCAGTTCGAACTGTGGACGCCTCATCCCGAGACCGGTGCGCCCACCCAGACGCACCTTCCCGGACCGTGGCATCCCAGGAGTTCCATGATAGATGCCATCGAGGGAGTATGCCGTTCTATCGAAGCGGGAAGGGAGACGACCTGCCCGGGCGAATTCGGACGCGAAGCCCTCGAAATCGCCATTGCCTTAAGGGAATCCCACCGCCGGGGAAACGTGCGGGTCGATTTGCCGCTTGAGGACCGGAATCTGCGGATGGGGTAGGTGCGGCGCGAAGCACAAAAGACTTGTGATCACAACTCCTCGATCTCGTCCGGCTCCGGCATCTCTTCAAACCGTACCGCTTTGACGGTCTTTCGTCCTTCAAGCAATGCCTGCGCAAGCCGATGACCGCCGTCCATCAGTTGACCGTTGTCGTTTATGATCAAGGGGTAGCGAGGGTCGGTCTCGTTGATTCGTCGGCAATGATCGGCCACCTCTCGTATGGTCGGCGTCCTGCCCTCGCCGAACCAGCAGTCGCGGTCCAGCTCCGCAAAACGTTCGACTTCAGCATCGTATTCCGGTAGATCTTTCGCCAGCTCCCAGAGCCTTTCGGTGTACCAGATGTACCGCTTGCCGTCGCGTTCCGACGAATGGGTCTGGATGGTTTTGATCACAGTAATACCTCCGCTGGGTATTCAAATATGGTTCTGACACAGTATAATACACTTGCCTGATTGGAACTTCCCCAGTTGTTTGTTCTGTCTTACTGTTTTTCAATTGGCATTTTCTGACATTTACTGAAGTGCATGGCAGCCGAACCATTCTCGTTCTGGAAGGGATGCGACAGGCTGTGTCGCACTGAGTACAATCTGCCCAGGTTGCAATTCCCGTGTATTTTCGTAAGCGCTGTTTGAGCCTTCGTATACTGCCTGTGTTCGCTCTTCTGGCGACGGTGGCGTTCTCAAGCTGCGGTAAAGACAGCCCCACCAGGCCGACGACACCGGAACCACAGGAACCACCGCCTCCTGTAGTACCTGTACCCACCCGTATAGAAATCACTCCCGCTACTGCTACGCTGAATTCCATCGGCCAGACAATCCAGTTGTCGACAAGGGTCCTTGATCAGAATGGCACGGCCATCACCAATGCCACAGTTACATGGACGAGTAGCGACACGGGCGTGGCGACTGTAAGCAATCTGGGCCTGGTTGTTGCCGTAAAGAATGGGACTGTCGTCATTACAGCCCGATCTGGCAACGTGTCTGCTACAGCCAACATCACGGTGTCGCAGGCGGCAAGTAGTATCGTGATCGAGCCGCCGATGGCGACGCTCATGTCCATCGGGGAGACCGTTCAACTAAATGCCGTCTTACTTGATGGGAACAGTCAACCGGTACCCGGGGCCGTGGTGACCTGGCAAAGCAGCGACGAGCAGGTCGCTATAGTCAATGCCCAGGGCCTGGTTACTGCGGTAATGAACGGCGCCGCGGTCATCACCGCCCGTTCAGGTAGCGCCAGTCAGACAGCAAATATCACAGTAGCTCAGTCCGCCGGAAAGATCGTGGTCGAACCACCGATGGCGACACTCATGGCCATCGGGGAGACCGTTCAGCTGTCCGCCTCCGTACTTGATGAAAACGGTCAACCCATAACCGGGGCCGTGGTGACCTGGCAAAGCAGCGACGAGCAGGTCGCCATGGTCAATGCCCAGGGCCTGGTTACTGCGGTAGAGAACGGCGCCGCGGTCATCACCGCCCGTTCAGGTAGCGCCAGTCAGACAGCGAACGTCACAGTAGCTCAATCCGCCGAAAAGATCGTGATCGAACCGGCTATGCCCACATTGACATCCATCGGCCAAACGGTCCAACTTAAGGCACAGGTCCTCGATCGCAACGATAACCCGGTAGCCGATGCTACGGTAACCTGGACGAGCGGCAACGAATCAGTGGCAGTAGTCAGTCCGGAAGGGTTGGTCACTGCGGTAAAAAGCGGCAGCGTCTTGATCACCGCGACGTACGGAACCATTTCAGCTGCTTCGCAGATCACGATAACGATACCCAGCCCGGACAGAGACGCTTTGGTAACGCTGTTCAATACACTGGACGGTCCGAACTGGACCAATAACGAAAACTGGCTGAGCAGCTTGCCCGTGGGCGATTGGTACGGTGTAGCTATCGACGGCCAGGAGAGAGTGATTGGTCTCGAATTAAAGGGAAACAACCTCAAGGGACAACTGCCGTCCGTGCTGGCGGAACTCGTTCGCCTGCGCAGCCTGGTCCTCACCGATAATGCTAACCTGGCGGGTCCTTTACCCCAGGCGCTTGCCGATCTTGCCCTCAACGAACTGCATGCAGACGGAACCGGACTGTGCGCACCTTCTGATGTTGCATTCCGGTTATGGCTGGAGACGATTTCAGATGCCAGGATCTCGACTTGTACCAACAATCCGGATGAAATAGAAGCGCTGGTTGCATTTTATCACCAGACTAACGGTCCGAACTGGACGGACGGTACAAACTGGCTTTCCAATGCACCGGTGGGAACCTGGCACGGCGTAGAGACCAACGAATTCGGTGCCGTCATCGAACTGACGCTCAACAACAATAACGTAAGTGGAATGATCCCGCCGGAAATCGGCCAACTCAGCCACCTGCAGATTCTACGATTGAATGGAAATGACCTTTTCGGACCTATACCCGCCGAGTTGGGACAACTCAAGAAACTATGGTTTTTAAGCATCTCAGGTAACAAGCTGTCCGGTTACATACCTCCTGAACTTGGCGGGTTGACGTCCCTGAGTGGCTTGTATCTCGGCGTGAACAGGTTGTCCGGACCCATCCCCGTAGAGTTGGCACAAATAGAACGGCTTCGTAATCTGTCACTGGGATCAAACAGACTATCCGGACCCATTCCGTCCGAGCTGGAGCGGTTTAAAAACCTGGATTTCATGGGTTTAGGCAGGAACTCGCTCACAGGGCCTATTCCTCCTGAATTAGGCAACATCAGAACCGTCAGGCTGTTGTTTCTAAATGGAAACCGATTGACCGGCCCCATTCCACCAGAACTGGGACAACTGAATAACCTCGAGGATCTGAGACTTCAGGAGAACATGCTGACCGGTTCTCTGCCATCCGAATTGGGCAACCTGGCAATCCTCAGGCGGCTGAACCTCTCCAACAACCGAGCACTGAGCGGACCGGTCCCGCGGTCTTTCTTCAAACTGACCATAAGCGGACTTGATCTGCGCGGTACACAATTATGCGTACCGCTGGACGATGATTTCGAGAACTGGCTAAGCGGAATCCCCGACCGTCACGTTACCCGTTGTGGCGATCCAACGGTAGCTGCGCTTACTTCGCTGTACAACGGGACGGACGGGCCTAATTGGTCAAACAGTGAAAACTGGCTGAGCACACAGCCGCCGGGTGACTGGTATGGCGTATCCACCGACGACACCGGACAGGTTACCGGGCTGGATCTTGCCGACAACAACCTGAATGGGTCTCTACCACCGATTCTGTCCATACTATCAGCATTGCGATCATTGAATCTCAGCGGCAACGACGCATTGACGGGACCGCTGCCGCGGTCGATGCTGAAACTGAATCTCGAAGTCCTCCATCTGGCCGGCACGGATCTTTGTGCTCCGTCCGATACCGAGTTTCAGTCATGGGTGCGCGGGATATCAGACGCCGAGGTATCGATCTGTGTGGGGGCAAGTTCGGATAGAGAAGCGCTGGTTGCCTTCTACCGGGAAACGAACGGTCCGAATTGGAACGTAAGCACGAACTGGCTGAGCGATGAGCCGTTACACATGTGGCACGGAGTTATTACGGACGCCGAAGGAAGGGTCACGGGCATTTCCTTAGCCAGCAACAACCTTACGGGCCGGCTGCCACCTGAAATCGGACAACTGCAACACCTGGTGGGTCTCAGACTTTACGGAAACCGCATGTCCGGATCGATACCGCCGGAACTGGGGAATCTGAGCAAGCTGCGATCATTGAACCTCGACGGGTGCTTTTTGCACGGAATCATTCCCCCCGAGGTAGGTCAACTCACCGGACTCGTCCACCTGTCCCTCGGCGGCAACGAGTTGTCAGGCAGCATACCGCCTGAAATGGGACAGTTGACCAACCTCATCGCACTGACCCTCAGCGGCAACGAGTTGACGGGGGCTATACCGCCGGAACTGGGAAACCTGAAGAATCTCGATCGCATGTTTCTGAGTAACAATGCCTTGACCGGTTCAATCCCGTCCGAATTCGGACGGTTGGAGAATCTGAGAACTCTGGTTTTGTTCACGAACCGAATTTCGGGGCCGATACCGCCGGAAATCGGCGACATGAAAAGTCTCGACCACCTGTCCGTTTGGGACAACCAGTTGACAGGAAGTATTCCACCGCAGTTAGGGCAGTTGAGTAACCTGATTGGTATTACACTCAGCAACAACCGGCTTACCGGTCCGATTCCCCCCGAACTCGGCAACCTGCCCTTACTGATCAGCCTGCGGGTTGACGGCAACCGGATTTCCGGATCGATACCCCCCGAACTCGGTCAATTGGGCAGACTCAGGGAACTGTTTCTACAAGAGAATCAGTTGTCCGGCACAGTCCCTTCCGAATTGGGAAACCTGAGCTTGCTTGGAACACTCAACTTAGGTGACAATCCCGGTCTCGCCGGCCCGCTGCCCCTGTCTTTCTCCGCGCTCAACATTGCAAACCTCAATGTCTTCGGCACAGAACTCTGCGCCCCTCCGGACCACGGATTCCAGGAATGGCTAAATAACCTTGCCTTCGGCCGCGTCCCGGATTGCATCAGGTCCGCCGGTCCGGCAATGTATCTGACGCAAGCCGTACAGTCGTTGGACCATCCCGTACCCCTGGTTGCCGGAGAGGACGCACTGCTGCGCGTATTCCTGGCGAATGAAGACGACCAGTATCCGAGTTTGCCGCCTGTACGCGCTACTTTTTACCACAACAACACAACCGTGCACGTGGAGGACATACCCGGGGATCCCACACCGCCGCCTGAAGAGGCCGACGAAGGATCGTTGTCGGCTTCCATAAACGCGTCAGTACCGGGGTCGTTGATCATGCCGGAACTGGAATTAGTCGTGGAGATCGACCCTGACGGTGCAAGTTCATCGAACTCGAACATGCCCGTGCGCATACCTCCAACGGGCCGGATGCCGGTCGACGTCAGGGACGTACCCCCCCTTGACCTGACCCTTGTTCCACTGCTTTGGATCGAAAACCCGGACCGGTCGATTCTGTCCGAAATCGAAGGGTTATCGTCCGATGACGAACTGTTCTGGCAGACGCGCAACCTGCTTCCGGTCGGAGACCTCAGTATCTCGATTCGAGATGAGGTGTTTACTTCGGTTGATCCTGTATTCGAAAACTATCCGGCCATTCTGAGCGAGACCCGGGCGATCCATATACTGGATGGTGATCAGGGTCACTACATGGGCGTCTTACGTACAGGAGGGGGGGCGGCGTTCACGGGAGGCAGGACCTTCGTATCGGGTCTCGCTGGATACACGATCGCTCACGAACTGGGACACAACATGAATCTTGGCCATACTCCATGCGGGAGTCCCAATCTGTTTACCGTCGATGCCAGCTATCCTTATGCCGATGGATCCATCGGTGTCTGGGGTTACGATACCCGAAACGACCTTCTTGTACCTCCGGATACGAAGGATCTGATGGGCTATTGCTCACCACAGTGGATCAGCGACTACAGCTTCATAAAGGCCTTGAACTATCGTCATTACATAGAATCGCAACAAATACCAATGGCCCGGCCGAATTCGTCCAGAAGCCTTCTACTGTGGGGGTTCGTGGACGGAAGCGGGGAGATCAGCCTCAAGCCAGCCTTCATGGTCGATGCGCCGGTGTCTTTGCCTGCCGAGACCGGTCCTTATCGCCTGACGGGAAACAGCGCGGCCGGCGGAACCTTGTTCACACTGGACTTCGATACGGTAAAGATAGCAGACGGTGAAGGCGGGGTTTTTGCCTTCACATTGCCGATGGAAGCGGGATGGCTGCCTCGGCTGGAACTTATTACCCTGGAAGGTCCGGAGGGTGCCGTTTCGATCGATCGCAGGACGAGTCAACCCGGCGCGCTGCTGCTGGACAGGGCGACGGGCAGGGTGCGAGGCATTCTCACGGATGGGATCGATTCTACTCGGGATGCGACATATATACGATCATCGCTTCCCGATACCGGTCTTGAGATCGTGATCAGCCGTGGTGTGCCCGATTGAGCCGCAGGGGAATAGTAACGGTACTTGTAATTTACCTATTCCGGCCTGGATCTGCCAATTCGCTATTTCTCCGTTTACTTCGGTTTCTTGTCCAGGGACCTCAGCAGTTTCACGACTTCCGCAGCTTCCTTGCCTCCCTTTCTCGCGTGGGCCATGAGCGAAATCCCGTGGGGACCCGGCTTGTCTTTTTCAGATAGATTGTCGGCAAGAACGGCCTGCACGATGCTCAGTTTCCCCAACATGGCCGCGGCATAGAGGTCGATGCGCGCCCCATGCTGCAGCAGATATTCCGCGATGTCCCTGCGCCCCATATGCGCGGCCGCCCCGAGCCCGGTTTCCCAGTCGCCGCCGCCCCAGTCCCAGCAGGCATTGACCAGTGCAGGTTCTTTGTCCAGCAATGCCTTGACGCTCTCGAAATCGCTGTGGGCGTCGTACACGAAACGATGTACCATTTCCGAATCTAGTGCTGCCTTCTTGGGAGACATATTCAGGTATCCTTTCTGGTTTTGTCGGTTCTGTTCATCATTTCACCCCTCCTTCACCCCTTTCTCACCGCCGCGAACCGCAACCGAATGTAGTCTGCCGTCCATGCGCCGTTCGCATCGCACAGCGCGGGCCGCATAGCTTCCCGGACTTCGTCGAGAAACCCCGGTCGATCCGCAACCGGCACCCGGGACGTGAAACTTTCGGCGAAGGTCTCCAGCCAGCCGCCGATATCTCCGGGCAGCGGGGTGGGCCGGGGGATGAGCGCGATGTACTGCACGTCGAATCCCTGCCGGACCAGCCGTCCCCGGTACTCCTCGTCAGTAGCGAAATACCAGGGATTGATTCCATCCTCCCACAGGCCGCGTCGTTTCAACGCCTCAGTGAGTGCCTGTACGATGGTGTCCACGCACCCGTGCCCGCCGCATTCCGCCACGAATCGTCCGCCGGGCTTGAGCGCGCGGCGTACGCCCGCGATCACCTCGTCGGGATGGCCCATCCAGTGCAGGGCAGCGTTGCTGAACACCGCGTCGAATTCACCTTCGAAGTCCAGCGCGTGCCCGTCCGTGACGTGGGCTTCGAGACCCAGCTTCCGCGCCGCCTCGATCTGCTCCGCGCTGCTGTCCACGCCGACGACCCTGCAACCCATGTCGACCAGTTTCGCCGTCAGCGCCCCGTCGCCACATCCCAGGTCCAGTATGCGTTCGCCGGGTTGGGGATCCAGCAACTCGACCACCGGCATACCCAGGTCGGCCACGAACCGGGCGTTTCGGGCGTAGCGTTCCGGGTCCCAGGATTGTGCAGGTTTCATCGGCCCTTCCATCCGGTCCTCCATTGCTCACTCACTGCGCAGCACTTCCGCGGGATTGGCCAGCGCGGCCCTGGTCACGTGATAGCCGATGGTGGCCACCGAAATCAACAGCGCGGCGCCGGCGGAAGCAAAGAAAATCCCCCACCCCATCTCGATCCGGTAGGCGAAGTTATCCAGCCAGCGCCCCATAATCAGCCAGGCCGCCGGCCAGGCAACGATGTTGGCCACAAGCACGAGCACGACGAATTCGGCGGACAGCATGCCGAGCAGACGGCGCACGGAAGCGCCCAGTGCCTTTCGAACGCCGATCTCCCGAGTGCGCCGCTCGGCCGTAAACGAAACCAGGGCGACGAGACCCAGGCCGGTCAGGAAAACCGCCACCAGGGCGAACACGCCGAAGAAGTAGCCGATACGCATTTCGTTTCGGTACTGGCGGCCGATGTCTTCAACGAGAAATGTAAAGGCAAAAGGGAAATCGGGGAAGAAATCCGACCATGCCGCTTCGATGTTATCCAGGGTGCTCCTGATATCCTCCGGCCGGATCCGGACCACCAGGTGCAGGCCGGTGCCGTGAAAGAGCACCAGCGGTTCGATTTCCAGGTGCAGGGTCCGAAAGTGGAAGTCCCGGACCACGCCGATCACCGTGTGCGTGTATCCACTGGCGAACCGGATCTGCTGCCCGACGGCCTCTTCGGGCGTCTCCCAGCCCAGGACGCGCACCGCCGCCTCGTTGATCACGATGTGCTTCCACTCCGTGTCGTTTCTGAAAGCCCCGCGATGGGACCGGCCCGCGAGCAGTTCCATGCCCATCGTCTCCACGAAGTCCACGGCGGCCTGGAAACCATGGACGCTGTGCCTGACGTGGTCCGGATCCTGGACGCGCTGCATCGTGCCCGTCGACGGTCGGCCGATGGTTCCGAACAGGCCGGGCAGGGTTATGGCCTGGCTCACGCCCTCCACACGGGGGTGCTGCAACAGGACGTCCTTCCACGGCTGGTAGTTGGTCGCCACTTGCTCGACCGTCGGAATCACGATCACCTGGTCCTTTTCGAAGCCCAGATTCTCGTGCTGAATGAAGTTCAACTGGCTGAACAGGATGCCGGTGCCGATGATCAGCGCGGTGGAAATGGCAAATTGAAAAACGACCAGGATCTTCCGGGACCACGCTCCACCGGGCAGGTACGGCCGTCCTTCCTTGAGCCCTGGAATGGCCCGCATGGAGGAAAACACGAGGGCCGGGTATGCGCCCGACAGGAGTCCGATGAGGATCGCGATGAGCGGCAGGGCGAGCCACCAAAGGGGGTGCAGCCCATCGGCCGAGACGATCGGTTGACCCAGCAGCGCGTCGAAATACGGCGCGATGAAATACACGGCCGCCAGGGCGATCAACACGGCCATGATGGTCATCAGGACCGATTCCCCCAGGCACTGCCGTATCAACTGTCCCCGGGACGCACCGAGTACCTTGCGCATACCGATCTCGCGGGTCCTGTGCACAAACTGTGCGGTAGACAGGTTTACATAATTCACCGAAGCGATGACCAGGATGAACAGCCCGACGGCGATCAGGATGTACACGTAGGCCACATCGGTGTTGGCGCCGTGCTCATTTTCGAGATGGGAATATAGGTGAATGTCGGTGACGGGCTGCAGCGACAATTCGTAACGGTCGAGATCTTCCAGGTAACTCGCTTCGACATGTCTCTCCACGAAACCGGGCAGTTTCCGCTGGGTCTCCTCCAGCGGATGGCCTTCCGGCAAGACGATATAGTTATAGAACAGCGTGGAGAACCAGATCCCCGCAGACCTGTTCCATTCGAACTTGTCGTATGCTGAAGCCAGGGAAATCAGGAAGTCGGCGTGGAAGTGGGCGTTTTCCGGTATGTTCTCCATGACGCCGGTGACGGTCAGCAGCATGTATCCGTTGTCGGCGATGATCGTTTTGCCCATGGGATCTTCATCGCCAAAGTACTTCCGGGCGGTGTCTTCGCTGATGACCACCGTGTACGGCGATTCCAGGGCGTGATCCGGATCGCCTCTCACCAGGGGAAAAGTAAAGACGTCGAACAATTCATTGTTGACCCAGTACACGCTTTTCTCGTAGTAGATCCGGTCTTCGTGCTTCATGATCCACGTGCCGATGGTGGGAAGCATCCGGGCGAAGTGCTGGATTTCGGGGAAGTCGGCCTGGAGCATCGGACCCAGTTCACGGGGCGACCGCGCACTGTCGTTGAGCGTTACCCGGTAGATGCGGTCGGCCTTTTCGTGGTAGCGGTCGTAGCTCAGTTCGTAGCGCACGTACAGAAAGATCAGGATGACGCATATCATCCCGACGGCGAGACCGAGGACGTTAGTGGCCGTGTAACCCCTGTACCGGCCCATGTGACGCAGGGCCATGGCGATGTGGCTTCCCGGCATCATTCCTCCTTGCGTCCGCCGAACCGCCACTCCCGTTCGACGATCAGCCGGGCGCCGCGCCGGAACGTCACGTAGGACCAGGCCCAGTGCAGCACGACCAGCAATCGGTTCTTGAAGCCCACCAGGAAGTAGACGTGGACCACCAGCCACGTGATCCACGCGAACCAGCCGGAGAACCTGAGCCTGCCGATTTCCGCGACGGCGCGGCTGCGGCCGATGGTCGCCATCTGGCCACGGTCGACGAACCGGAAGGGCTTGCGCGGCTGGCCCGCGAGATCGCGGCAGATCGTCCGTGCCACGAACCGGCCCTGCTGGATCGCCACGGGCGCCGTGCCCGGAAGTGGCGTGCCAGTCTGGTGAGTAAAACAGGCCTGGTCGCCGGCGACGAACACGTTCGGGTATCCCGGGATGCTCAGGTCTTCGTTGACCACGACGCGGCCCCCACGGTCTGTCTCGATGCTGTCCCGGCCGACGACTTCAACCCCCCGTACACCCGCCGCCCAGAGCACCGTAGAGGACTGTATGCGCTCCGTGCCCGCCTGCACACCGTGCTCGTCGATCTCCGTCGCCAGGGTGTTCGGCCAGACCTGCACGCCGAGTTTTTCCAGGTCCCGCGCCGCCCGGACCGCCTGCTGCTCGGAGAACATCGAGAGGATGCGCGGACCCGACTCGATCAGGATGACCCGGGTAAGGCGGGTGTCGATGTGGCGGAAGTCCCTGGCGAGGGTGAATCGGCTCATCTCCCCGATGGCGCCCGCCAGCTCGACGCCCGTCGGGCCGCCACCGATGACGACGAAGGTCAGCAGTTGCCGGCGCAGGTCGGGATCGTCGGTCCGTTCCGCCGCTTCGAAGGCGCTCAGCAAGCGGCGGCGTATTTCGGTAGCCTGCGGGATCGTCTTCAGGCTCGGCGCGTGCTCTTCCCAGTCTCCGTGGCCGAAATAGCTTGGTACCGACCCGCAACAGAGCAGCAGGTAATCGAACGCCAGCCGGCCGAAATCCGCCGATACGGTCTGCGCCTGCGGGTCGACACCTTCGACCGATCCCTGCAGCACCGAGATGTTCCTGCAGCGGGCAAGCACGCTGCGTATAGGCGTGGCGATATCGGCGGGCGACAGCCCGGCCATGGCCACCTGGTAGAGCAACGGCTGGAACAGGTGGTAGTTCTGCCGGTCGACCAGGGTTACACGGACATCGCGCCTGCCGCCGAGTTTCTTGGCCGCGTTCAGGCCGGCGAAACCCCCTCCGACGATGACGACCTGTTTCATGGGGTTACTCGCTTCGCAGCACGTCCGCCGGATTGGTCAAGGCGGTCCTGACCACGTGGTAACTGATGGTGATCAGCGTAATCATCAGGGCGGTGACGCCGGAAAGTAAAAAGATCTCCCAACCGATCTCCGTACGGTAGGCGAAGGACTCGAGCCAGCGTTGCATGATCAGCCAGGCCGCCGGCCACGCAAAGACATTTGCGATGAGTACAATAACTACGAACTCTCCTGACAACAACACCAGTACCTGTCGGATGGAAGCACCCACCGCTTTGCGTACGCCGATCTCCCTGGTTCTCCGTTCCACGGTGAAGGAAACCAGCGCGAACAAGCCCAGGCAGGCAAGGAAAACAGCCACCAGGGCGAATATGCCGAATACGTAACCGATCCGTACTTCAGATCTGTACAGTCGTTCGATGTTTTTGTCTAGAAACGTATACGCAATTGGGAAACCTGGGAAAAACTTCGACCACTGGCTTTCAATGTAATCCAGCGTATGCTCCGTGTCGTCAGGGTGAAGGCGGACGGCCAGATGAAGGCCACCGCCCAGGAACAGCACGATCGGCTCTATTTTCAAATGCAACGATCGAAAATGGAAATCCCTGACGACACCGATCACCGTCTGCGTCGAACCGTTACCGAAACGGACCTCCTGGCCAATGGCCGCCTCCGGCGTGGTCCAGCCCAACACGCGCTGCGCCGTTTCGTTGATCACGACGTTCCCTTCCTCGGATTTCCTGACCAGCACACTGCTATGTGCCCGGCCGGCAAGCACAACCATGCCCAGGGTCTCCACGAAATCCAGCCCGACGTTCAGGCCCTGCACATCATGCCTGGCATTGTCCGGATCATCGACGCGTTGTATCGTGCCGGTCGATACCTGTCCTATGTTGCCCTCGAGCCCCGGAAGGGATCTGCTGTGGGTCACCGCGGCCACGCCGGAATGTTGCAGCAAGGCTTCTTTCCAGGGCAGGAAGTCTTCCAATACGTCACCAACCGTTGGTATCACGATCACCTGGTCTTTGTCGAAACCCAGTTGCTTGCTCTGGAGGTATTCCATCTGATCGAACAAAATGCCCGTGCTGATGATCATGGCGATGGATATCGTAAACTGAATGACCACCAGGATCTTCCGCGACAGTCCCCCGGCCGCTTCGAGTTGTCGGCCTCCCAGCACGCCTTGTACCGGCTGCATGGCGGAAAGCAGGAGTGACGGGTAGCTTCCGGACAGCAAGCCTAATAGCAGCGCGCCGGCTGGAAGGACGAGCCACCAGATACCGGCACTCGTGAATTCCGTCGTTACCGGCTTTCCCGCGAAACTGTCGAAATACGGTGAGATCAGAAAAAGAGCCGCCAGGGCGATCATCAGCGCCAGGGCGGTTACCAGGACCGATTCTCCCAGGAACTGCCGGATCAGCTGGGAACGATGCGCGCCAAACACTTTGCGCAAGCCCACTTCTCTGGCCCGGCCGGCAAACCGGGCGGTCGACAGGTTGATGAAGTTGATACAGGCGACGACCAGGATGAAGAGGGCAATAGCCGAAAGGATGTAGATGTAGGCGATGTCGCTGTTGGCACCGGTCTCGTGCTCGAGATTGGAATGGAGATGGATATCGGTCACCGGTTGCAGGAAGAGTTCGAAGCGGCCGCCCCGTTCCC
>VXWP01000047.1 GCA_009835325.1 Gemmatimonadota bacterium
GGGGAAACACTGGATAGGATTTTGAAGATTCTCAAGAAATAACCCCATGACGGAGATTGGCATGCCGTGTGACCCTATAAAAGATGCGTTGCGCGATCCTGACAAGCCTTGGTCGGCTGAGCGTAGAAGGTTGTCTCTCGTTGAAATGTGCGCGTTTGGTTTCCAAACAGGACGGATGTCTACTTGATCATCTGGATACGCATCGGGACGCTGGAGTCTTATAACAAGGACGGCAGGGATTTCTGGCTGAAGAGACGTCTCGAGGAAATCTCCGGGCAACCGTGCCTGATGCTGCACCAGGAGCAGATGACGCCGGAGATCGTGGCCCCGCTGAAGCCTCGCGCTATGCTGCTCAGCGGCGCCGGCACCTTCTTCCAGCATTTCAAACCCGATGCGTTTTACGGTTTTGAGGATACGCTGAACGCGATGGCGGACGTGCCAACCCTGGGACTGTGCGCCAGCCACCAGCTCATGGGGTTCATGTTCAACGACGGTTTTCGCAACCTGACGGAACTCGAAGACGAGATGATGCGGCCGCTGCGGCCCGGCGAACCCGACGTGCTCGATCCCAATCCCGATGCGCTGGGCTATTTCTGCGAAGAAGGATTTTACCCGGTGAGTCCGGTGCGGCCCGATCCGCTGTTCGACAAACTGCCCGATCCGGTGGTCGTCCGGCAGTCGCACTACGCGGAGATGAAGACCGTGCCGCCGGACTTCGATCTCATAGCGTCGAACGAGAACTGCCGGATCCAGGCGATCAGGCACCGGGAGCGGCCCCTGTACGGCACGCAGTTCCACCCGGAATACTACGTCGACGTCTACCCCCACGGCCGGAAGATCCTGGAGAACTTCTTCCGCGTGGCCGGGGTGTTGTAGAGACTAACCAGGGGCGATCGGAATCTACAATCTACAGGCTCACGTTTCTTTTCTGTGCCACCACTCTTCGAGGGCGGTGCACTGAAGAGTGCCCTGTTCGCTTGAAAACACGAGCCTGAACGTCCCGTCGAGCGTGACCCGCGCTCCGGTTGCCTGCAGCGTGTATTGGGCTTGCCAGCCGGCAATCGCGGTATCGTCTCTTACCGCCCAGACCTGCGACGCAAACTCGATGTTCTCGTGTGTTTCCACCGCGTACTTCTGCCAATACGCCCGAATTTCGTGCCGTCCTCTCATTGGTTCATCAAAGGGCGTTTCCCGATAAGTGGCCGTCTCGGCAAACAGCGTCACCACCTGGTCCGGGTCGCTACCCTCCCAGGCACGGCCGTATTCGTCGAGCCAGTTCCGAACGTCCTGTTCCGTCATGGTCTTCTCCGTCCTCAGCTGCGTGATCTACACACCGCCAAACGTCGCCATTTTGGGTAAAGCGTAATGGCACAGTAACTTGTGTCAAGGGCATTCGGAATATCGCTTGACATAAGGTTATCGTGCGTGATACGGTTTGCGTATCCGACTCGTTCGATATCGATAAAAAAGAGGTTCCAATGGCCATACATAATTTCGGCATGAGCGAGCTGGCCCGGTTTGCCGAGGAAGGCTACCTACGTCTCGGCCGGGTGGCTTCCGACGAACACCTGCGGGCCATGCGCGACCGCATCGACGACATCATGATGGGCAAGGTCCGCTACGAGGGCATGCCCATGCAGCGCGACACGACGACGGGCGAGTACGGTGAACTGCCGACGAGGACGTTCGAGGAAAGCGAGGAGACGCTCGCTTACCGGCGCATCGACGATCTGCAGCTGGATCCGCTCTACCTGGGATACATGCAGCATCCGTTTTTCCGGGAGGTCACGGAGGCCCTCATCGGTCCGAACGTCTCCATCTTCCGGGCCATGTTCATGAACAAACCGGCCGAGCACGGCACCCATCTCCCCTGGCACCAGGACGTCGGCATCGGGTGGGGGCTGGATTCGAATCCGGAGGTGACGATCTGGACCGCCCTCGATCCGGCGACGGTGGAAAACGGCTGCATGCAGGTCGTGCCCGGCAGCCACAAGCACGGCGTGATCAACGAGATGCACTTCCCGTCGGAGGAGGACCAGGCCAGATACGCACGCGATGAAGACTGTATCTACATGGAAGCCGAGGCGGGCGAGGCCATTTTGCTGAACAACCTGCTCCTGCACCGGTCGGCCCGCAATCCAACCGGAAAGCCCCGCCGGGCATTCAGCATCGCGTACATGGACGCGTCCACGCGGGCGGTCAATACCGGTGAAACCTTCCCCGTTATCTTCGGAGAAGGTGCGCTGACCGGAGGCGAACTGATCGATGGCGCGCTGGCCGATGGCGCGTTGGCCGGCCGCTGACCGATGGCGCATTGACTGATGGCCGAGGGCGTATTGACTGATGGCGTCCAGCCAGATAGCACGCCGACCGGCCGCTCGAAGACCGCCGGCACACCGACCGAGAACGCACTCCGGGAGAACCGACATTGAAACTAGAAGGGCGCATCGCGCTCATCACGGGCGGCGGAACGGGGATCGGGGCCGCCACGGCGAGACTCTTTGCCGAGGAAGGCGCGGCCGTCTGCGTTACGGGGCGCAGGAAGGCTCCGCTGGATGAAGTCGTTACCGCCATAGAGGCTAAGGGCGGACGAGCGGTGGCCGTTACCGGGGATGTGGCCATCACCGAAGATTGCCAGCGGATGGTCGACCAGACGACAGCCACCTTTGGGAAGATCGACGTGCTGGTCAACAACGCGGGGACGGCGACGCTGATGGACGCCGCCGAGATTACGGACGAGTTGTGGGACCAAACCTTAGCCACCAACCTCTCCGGCGCGTTCCGCATGATCCGGGCCGTCCTGCCCGGCATGATTTCCCGGAGCGCCGGGAGTATCGTCAACGTCAGCTCGATCCTCGCGCAATCGGGAATGAAGAAGTCGGCGGCCTATGGCGCCTCCAAGGCGGGACTTGACCAGTTGACGCGTGTCCTGGCCGTCGAGTTCGCAGATCGCGGGATTCGGGTCAACGCCGTAGCGCCGGGGTGGGTGGATACCCCCATGACGGAATCCGTGCAGGCCCATGCCGCCATGTACCAACGACTGAAGAAAAAGCACCCCATGGACCGTTTCGGTGTGCCTGATGAAGTGGCACAAGCCATCCTGTTCCTGGCTTCCGACCAGGCATCCTTTACGACCGGATCGGTTTTGATGGTCGACGGGGGTTGGAGCGCAGCCTGATTGTAATCATGAAACTGACCGGAGACCGAAAATGGGTTTGAGAACGGCCGAAGAATACCTGGAAGGATTGCGGGACGGCAGGACGATCTACTTTCGCGGCGAGCGGGTGCCGGACCTCATGGCGCATCCGGAATTGCGCGTGGGCGCTAAGCACACGGCACTGGACTATCACCTCGCCGAGGACGAAGCGCACCGGGACCTGTTCACCGCGTTGTGTCCCGAGTCGGGTGAGCGCGTCAGCCGCTACTTCATCCCGCCGGCTAACACGGAGGACCTGCTGAAGCGCCGGGAGATGATCGAGACGAGTACCCGCGAGGGCAGCGGCGTGGTCCTGCTCATCAAGGAAATCGGCACGGACGCCCTTTTCTCGCTCCGGCTCGTCGCGCGGCAGATCGACGAGAAACATGGCACAGGGTACCTGGATCGCGTGAAGAACTACCACGCCGAATGCCGCGACCGCGACCTGAGCATGGCCGTGGCCCAGACGGATGCCAAGGGGGACCGCAGCCGCCTCCCATCCCAGCAGACCCACCCCGATTACTACGTGCGGATCGTGGAACGCCGTCCCGACGGCATCGTCGTCCGCGGAGCCAAGGCCCATACTACGGGGACCGCCTTCGTGGACGAAGTGGTCGTGCTGCCCACACGGGCCATCTCGGAAGAGGACAGGGACTACGCCGTGGCCTTCGCCGTGCCCGTCAACACACCGGGCGTGCGGCTCATCGCCAGTCCCTTCGGGTTCTCGGGCGAGAGCACCTATCACCACCCGGTCAGCTCGAAGCACCACCTGGTCGAAACCCTGACCGTGTTCGACGACGTGTTCGTACCGAACGAGCGGGTCTTCCTGGCCGGCGAGTGGGATTTCGCCGGGGTGCTGGCCAACGCCTTCGTGGAGTTTCACCGGTTCACGGCCGTGTCCTACAAGCCGCCGCTCCTCGACCTCTTCATCGGCGCAGCCTCCCTGATCGCCGTGTACAACGGGGTGGAGAAGGCGAGCCACATCCGCGACAAGGCCACGCGTCTCATCACCTACACGGAGACGGTCCGCGCCCTGACCCGCGCGGCCGCCATGGACTGCAAGGTGGTGGACGGCATTGCGGTACCGGACACGCTCACGACCAACATCGCCAAGTATCATTTCGCCAACAATTATCACGAGGCGGTGCGGGATGTGCAGGACATCGCCGGGGCCCTGCTGGTCACAGGCCCGTCGGAAGCGGACTGGCACAACGAGGAGACGAAGAGCGACCTGGAGCGCTACCTGGGCGGGCGCAAGGGCGTGCCGACCATGGACCGGATGAAGGCCATCAATCTCATCCGCGACCTCACGGCTTCGGATTTCGGCGGGTACCACGAGCTGCTGGCTATCCATGCCGAGGGCTCGCTCGAGGCGCAGAAGATAACCATATTTCGCGGATACGACCTGCTGCGGTGCATGGATGTGGCGAAGAAGGCCGCGGGGATCGAGTAGGGGAAAGCCAATGAGTTCCGGCAATGGCCCGGTCATCATGAGCGGCCGCACGCTGGCCGACGAGATGCAGGCCAGGCTCGCGAATGAAACGGCCGAAATGCGGGAGCGGGGGATCACGCCTGGGCTGGCGACGATCCTGGTTGGCGACGACGGGCCCAGCGCGACCTATATCTCCATGAAACACCGGGCGTGCGACGAGATCGGCATCCGGTCCATCCATACCCACATGCCCGCATCCACTTCACAGGAAGAACTGCTGCAGACCATCGGCCGCATGAACGAAGATCCGGAGGTCGACGCGATCCTGGTTCAGATCCCGCTGCCGGAAGGACTCGATGAGGACGAAGCGCTGCTCTCCGTAGCGCCGGACAAGGACGCAGACGGGCTCAATCCCATCAACCTGGGCCGGCTGGTGATCGGCAAGCCGGGCCCCCTGCCCTGCACGCCCAACGGCATCCTCGCCCTGCTGGTCCATTACGGCGTGCCCATCGAAGGCAAGAACGTGACGATCGTGGGCCGCGGACTGACCATCGGTCGGCCGCTGGCCCTCCTGCTGTCGTTGAAACGGCCCCACTGCAACGCGGCGGTCACCGTACTGCATTCGGCCGTACCCGACCTGGCCGCCCACCTGCGCGAAGCCGACATCATCATCGCCGCCGCGGGATCGCCCGGACTGATCACGAAGGACATGGTGAAACCCGGCGCGGCCGTGGTGGCAGCCGGCATCACCAGGAAGGGCAAGAAGCTCCTCAGCGATGTGGACGAGGACGTGGGCGAGGTCGCCGGATGGATCACGCCCCGCATCGGGGGCGTCGGTCCCATGACCGTGGCCATGCTGATGGAGAATACGGTGATGGCGGCCCGTCGGCGGGTCTAGGCCCCTACGCAATCTGCCCCCAGTTTCCCAGGTCCACCTCCCCCGGTACCGGTTCCCGTCCCGAGAAGAAGTGCTCCAGCGCGCCCAGCGTGATCTCGCCGATCGTGAGGTGGCCGTAAGCGCCCGTGCCCGAGCTGTGGGGCGTGATGACCACGTTGGGGAGGGACCGCAGCCGATGATCGGGCGGCAGGGGTTCGGGCGTGGTCACGTCAAGCTGGACCTGGATCCTGCCGGTCTTCGCTTGTTCGTACAGCGCGTCGTGGTCCAGGACGGATCCCCGCGAGGTGTTGACCAGGACACCGTCGTCCCGTAATAGCCGCAGTTGCTCCGCGCCGATCATGCGGTCCGTCTCCGGGATGGACGGCGCGTGTATGGTCACCATGTTCGACGCCTCGAACAGCGTGTTCAGATCCACCCGTTCCACGTTCATACGGCCGGCGTCCCAATCACTCAGGTAGGGATCGAAGACGAGCATGCGGACGTTGAAGGGCCGGAGCAGCCGGATCACCTCCCGTCCCACCATGCTGGCGCTGACGATGCCCACCGTGGCGCCGCGCAGGAACTGGTTCGACCAGTTCTTGTCCGGATCCCGCCACATGCCCCTGTTACGGATATTGAGCGTGTCGTGGACCCACCTGCGGCTCATCATGATCAAGGCGCCGACCGCGTGTTCCGCCACGTTGAGGGCGATGGCGCCACGCGCGCTGACGACGCGGATCCCCCCGGGCACCAGTTGGCCGGTGACCATCTCCGAAGTGAACAGGTACTTGACCGATCCGGCGGAGTGGACGACGATCTTCAGCTTGTCCGCACGCTGCAGCGCGGCTGCGCTGATCGGCATAACCCCCCATCCGGTGACCAGCCCGTCGAAGCCGGCGATCCCTTCTTCCACCTCTCCGGCGGTCAACGCACGGTCGGTTACGTTCTCCACCACGTCGAAGCCGGCCAGCAACCGCCGGTAGGTCTCATCCTTGAAGACGCCGGCGGTGTGGGACGGCGTCGGCAGGTACCAGATGCGGGGTTTACTCATGGGAAATGTCCTGCTTCCGGACCAGGTACCGGCAGCGGTCGTCTCCAACTATCTTGTGCTCGTCCCGTCGCACCCCGGCATCGAGCGTACGTTCGAACAATTCCTGTTCGAACTGGCAGACCTTCGGGAATCGGCGTGCGATCTCGTAGATCGGGCAGTGATGCTCCACCAGGATATACTCATCGCCGTCCAAGTGGGATTCGGCCATGTATCCCTCCCGGTCCCGGATTTCTGCGAGAACGCGCACCTGTTCCGCGAGGTGCTGTCCGGCCATCTGTTGTTTGTATTCCGTTTCAAGCCGTTCCGTGCGCAAGGCGAAGAGGCTGTCGACCTTCTCCGTACCGTCGGTTTCGGCGATCTGTTCGAGCAGTTCCACCGCGAGTTGGCCGTACCGTATCGGGAACAGGTGCTCGGCAGCATCCGTCAGGACGAAATAATGGGCGGGCCTTCCCCGGTCCTGGCGCACGACCCGCGTCTCGACCAGATCATCGCGCTCCAGTCCGCTGAGGTGCTGGCGAACGCCCATCGATGTGATCCCGATCTCCCTGGCGAGTTGACCGGCTGTCATTTCGCCCTTGCGTTTGAGCAATTCCAGGATCTGACGGCGGGTAGTGCTTTCCGGATGGGGCATGTTCATTCTCCGAGAACGAAGTGTCGGGCGAACCAATTCGGTCTCTGTGCCTGTTTCTTATGCATCTCTATCTATTTTAACATGCCATCCCAAATATGGAAC
>VXWP01000048.1 GCA_009835325.1 Gemmatimonadota bacterium
ACCGAATACTGTACAAGTAAAAGGTCACGATTGCACGCGGTACGTAACCCGACGCGTGTTGTTTTGTGAAAACTCGAAGGCCGGCTTGACCGTCGAGGGAGTGTGCGCCATAAGTCTTCCGATCATCCTCGCCCATGGCATAGTGCCCTTCGATGCGTTTTACCGGCCGCTCCTCCAGGTGGGTCTGCGCCGACTCCTTCGCCAACCCGATATGTACGACTACTTCAGCGGGATCGCCAGCCATCTCGAAAACCACGGTTACACCGTCTTTGCCCCCCGCGTGCCCTTCGCCGCAGAAGTTCAAAAGCGCGCGCTGGCCCTGAAACGCCGTATCGAAGTCATCCTCAAAAGCACTGGAGCTGACCGGGTTCACATAATCGCCCACAGTATGGGCGGTCTCGACGCCCGCCACATGATCGTCGATTTCGACATGGCCGACCGCGTCGCGACCCTGACGACCATTGGCACTCCGCACCGCGGAACTTGCTTCGCCGACTTCGGCCTTGCCAAAGTGAACTGGCTGATCGGCTTCACCGGCGTCCTCGGCCTCAATCTCGAGGGCTTCCGCGATCTCGGCACCGAGGCTGCCGCCGCTTTCAACGAACGTGCGCTGATGGCCGAAGCGCGAAACCCCGTCCGCTATGCCACCTACTCCGCCCACCAGAGCTATGGGCGGATATTCACCCCACTGAAGCTGCCCTGGAAATACATCGCAGGGCGCGAAGGAGACAACGATGGGCTGGTGTCTGTGACTTCGGCCGCCTGGACGGACCGATTGGGATCGAAGAAGGTGCGCCATAAAGCCTTTCCCGTCCCCGCCGACCACCTCAACGAACTGGCCTGGTGGGAGCCGTGCGAATTGCGCGCTCCCCGGCAGGCGCGAAGGCTCTTCAAGAACAAAGTACGCGGTATCTACCTCGAAATGGTTCGTGACGCCGAGCGGGAAGGATGATCCGTCTCGAACGGATGTCACCCTCGCGCAGTATACCATCCCCCGAACTTGACACGGCTTGACACGACACTACCCACTCCATACCTTGATTGAGTTCGAATGGTATATACCGTGTATCCTGGATCGTGCAGATGGTACGCATGATCCCGGCGGGATCCGGGTCGCACAATCGCCGTTCGTGCGGCGGATTCATGGAGTTTCTTGCATGGGCGAGACTCGACAGGACGGGGCGGAAAGCGGCGTGACGCTGGAACTGAAGATCCCTAGCAATCCCGATCTGACCGCGGAGGTGGACCGCCGTATAGAGGACCTGACTGCAAGGGTCGGCTTCGACCAGGGAACGCGCGGCGACATCATGATCGCCGTGAACGAAGCGGTCAAGAACGCGATACTTCATGGAAACGGGTGCGACGAATCCAAGCAGGTCGTCATATCCTGTAAATGCAATTCGGAACTGTTCCGTATCCACATCTGCGACTGCGGCGGAGGATTCGATCCCGAATCCCTGCCGGACCCACGAAACCCGGACAACCTGCTCAAGGAGAATGGCCGGGGCATCTTGATGATCAAGTCCCTCATGGACGAAGTCGAGTTCGATATCACAGAGCACGGCACCAGCGTGACCCTGATCAAGTACGGCCACTGAGGAGCGTCCATGCAAATCGTCGAACTTCGCAGCGACACCATGACCCGTCCGACGCCGGCCATGCGCCGCGCCATGGCGAATGCCGAGGTCGGCGACGACTGTTTCGGCGAAGACCCATCGGTCAACCGGCTGGAAGAAGCCATGGCCGCCCTGCTCGGCAAGGAAGCCGGCCTCTTTGTCACGAGCGGCACGCAGGGCAACCAGCTTGCCGTCCGGTCGCAGACCCATCACGGCAATGACGTCATCGCGGAAAAGTTCTGCCACATGTTCAACGCGGAAGCCGGCGCACTCGGCGCACTGTCGGGCGTGCAGGTCCGTCTGTTGACGGGGGAACGAGGCGTTTTCACGCCGGCGCAGATGGAGGAAGTGATCCAGCGGGGCGACAACGTGCACTATGGCAGGACGGCGCTGGTCGCCGTGGAGAACACCCACAACAAGTCCGGCGGATATCCGTGGCCCGTGGAAGCGCTGTCCCGGGTCGGCGAGTGCGGACGTTCAAACAACCTGCGCGTCCACATGGACGGCGCCAGGCTGTTCAACGCCTGCGCGGCGACGGGCCTGACCGCACAGACCTACACGCAGCACGTCGATACAGTATCCGTGTGCCTGTCCAAGGGCCTGGGCGCACCGGTCGGCAGCGTGCTGGCGGGTGACCAGGCCACGATTGACGCGGCGCGCTACTACCGGAAGATGCTCGGCGGCGGGATGCGCCAGGCGGGCGTCCTGGCAGCGGCCGGCCTCTACGCCATGGAGCACAACATCTCCCGGTTGTCCGAGGACCACGGCCATGCCACCCGGCTGGCGGAGGCGCTCGCCGACCTGGAGAACGTCGAGATCGACCTGGACGAGATCCACAGCAACATGATCTTCTTCAGCCTGCGGAACGGCCTCGACCCCTTCGAAGCCGTCGATCGCCTGTCTGAGGAGGGCGTGCGGATGCTCGCCATGAAACCCGGTATCATCCGTGCTGTTACGCACCTGGACGTAAGCGGCGAACATATCGACCGGGCCATCGAAGTCTGCAGGAAGGTGCTGACCCACGATTCCTGACCCGCCATGGCCGCTATCCTCCAACTTCATCCCGAACATCCTCAGAAACGGCATGTCGACCGGGTCGTCGAAGCCCTGCACCGGGGCAGCGTGATCGTGTATCCGACCGACACGGTCTATGGACTGGGCTGCGATATCTTCAATCGCAAGGCCATCAACCGGATTTACCAGATCAAGCAGGCCCCCGCCGGGAAGCCGCTCAGCTTCGTCTGTTCGGATCTGAAGGATCTCGCCCGGTACGCGAAGAACATCTCCAACGCGGCCTATCGCATGATGAATCGGCTGCTCCCTGGCCCCTACACCTTCATTCTGGAAGCTTCGAGAGACGTGCCGAAGTTCATGATCGGCAAGCGGCGTACGGTGGGCATCCGGGTGCCGGACAACCGGATATGCCTCGAAATCGTGCAGGCGCTTGGCCGGCCCGTGCTGAGTACCAGCATCGCGCCTTCCGGTATCGCGGCCTCAGCTAACGGAAGCGATATGAACGACGCCGATTCCATCGCGGCCCGGTACGGCAAGGTCGTGGACGTCATTGTGGACGGCGGTGTCATTGTTCCGGAACCGTCGACGGTGGTCGATCTGACCGGCGAGGAGCCTGAGATCCTGCGGGCGAGCGCCGGCGAAGCCGATCTGTACTGAACTGGTGCCGCAGATCAACCGTTCAGCCACAACCATCCAACGAACTAACAAATCCGTCAGAACGAATAGGTCATCTCAAAGGCGAAATTGACCACCGACTCCTCTCGTTCGCCGGAACCCGGTTGGCTCTCCCTGACGGAGAAATCCCTGCGGAGTTCCATGAGGAACCCCAGGCCATCGGTCAGCGCAAACGTCGGGGCGATGGTGAGGGCCTGCAGCCGGGATTTTCCAAATTCCTCTGTGCCCCCTTTTCGCACTGGAACGTCGTTACTGCCTTTGAAGTAGTCGTACCGGCCCGTTAACCCCATGACGTCGGTGAGACGGTAGTGCGCCATCACCATGTAGCCGTTCCAGTTGAATACTACTGAATTAAACGGCAGATCCTTTTTCCCTCGGTTGTACTCCCCGCCGATAATGAGTCCGGGCGCCGGCGTCAGGGTCAGGTCGATGTCGTAGACGGTCAAATTGATGGTCAGTGACATGCCGGCCTGACCGTGGACCGGTTCCTCATTGTCGCCGCGCATCGCCGAAAAGCCGATCCCGCCCAATTCCTCGTGGCTGTAACCGAGCCGGCCGCCGATCATCTTGTTGGTATTCGCGTCCACGTTCTCGTCCCATCCGTTGGTCAGGTGAACCACCACGTCGATACCGCCGACCAGATCCATGGACAACATGGCGCCGGTCAGGTTGGTGGGCAGTCCCAGGTCGAAGATCAGCGAGTGGGAGTACTGGTACATGTCCGGGGCGTCCAGGAGCTCGAACCCGATGGGCGCGTTGAATTTACCGAAGGTTAGGGTCGGGTAGTTCCCCTCCCCGCGGCCCAGCCCGAGATCCAGGGTCACGTAGCCCTGTTCGGCGTCGAGGGTGAACCCGCCCTCGCCGTCACTCACCCATTCCAGGTC